>NZ_RBLT01000079.1:0-4090 GCF_003989315.1 Microbacterium sp. HSID17254 | reverse complement strand
GAACTGCGCGACCACCGCGTCGCCGGTGTCGCCGGACACCTGCGAGGCGCGCGCGGTGACCGGTGCGGCGGTGGGCAGCCGGGCCGCGAACGCGGCGGCGACGGCGGACTCGTAGGCGGTGGTGCTGATCACGCGGACTCCTGAGCGGGGGCGGTTTCGGGGACGGTGGCGGTCACGACGCAGGCGAGCCGGGCGCCCGCGCTGCCGACGGCGGCGGTCGCGACCGTCTGGTCGCCCACGGTGAGGAGCAGGGGACGGTCGGCGGCGTGCGGCAGGGGCAGCAGGTCACCGACGGCGAGATCGAGCACCTCGCGGGGGAGCACCGTGCGGGGGGCCAGCCGCAGCGCCACCTCGACCGGGGCGGCTTCCACCTGCCGCCGGACCAGTCCCGGGGTCTCGGTGCGGTCGGCGTCGGAGGCGCGTACCGCGAACCCGGCGAGGACCGACGCGGGGAGCATGATGCTGGCGGGCACCGTCCGGCCGCCGTGGCGCATCGACAGGCGGGCGACGATCACCGGCTCCCCGGCGGCGGCCACCTGCGCGAACTGGGAGCTGTACTGGATGCCGGCGACGGCCACGCCTGCGGGCAGCAGGCCGTCGAGACTGCCGGTGAGGTGGTCGATGGCGTCGGCGATCAGCGATCGGATCAGCGCCTGCTCGATCGGGGTGAAGGTGCGGTCCTCGGCGGTGGACGTCGATCGTCCTCCCACCATCTGCACGATCCATGAGGTCGCGGTCGGGATCGGCACCTGGACGATCATGCGCTCGTCCGAATCGGGCAGCGCGCACACGATCATGGTCGTCGTGGTGGGAAGCGACTGCGCGTACTCTCCGTATGTGAGCATGCCGACGTGCTCGACGGCGATGGTGGCGCGCACGTGGATCTTGCCGGAGAGCTGGGCCGACCACTGCCGCGCGAACGTCTCGAACGCGAGCTCCAGGGTGCGGGCGTGCTCGCGCGACAGCGTCGCCGCGCGTCCGAAGTCGTAGACCTCGACGTCGGCGATCGCCGTCTCCGCGCGCGCCCGAGAGCGCACGCCGTCATCCATCACCACGAACCCGACTATCGGGCGGTGAGCGGCGTGCGTTAGGGACGGGTCAGGGGGAGGTCTGCGCGGCACCCGCGGCCGGGATCAGCGCTCGCACCTCCTCGCTGGCATCGGAGAGGATGACGATGTCCACCCGGCGGTTCTCCGCGAGCTGCTCCGGCGTGCTGCCGGCGGCGACCGGGCGGGTGTCGCCGAACCCGACGGACTTGAGGTGGGCAGGGGGCAGGCCGGCGGCCTCCACGAGGTAGCGCAGCACCTGCGTGGAGCGCCCGGCGGAGAGCTCCCAGTTGGTCGGGAAGGGGGCGACCGAGCCGCGGGCGTCGGCGTGCCCCTCCACCGAGATCTCGTTGGGGGCCGAGACGAGGACCGACCCGAGCGCATCGAGCACCTGCGTCGCGGCCGGGCTGAGGTCCGTGCTGTTGGTGGTGAAGAAGGTCTCCGCGCTCACGAGTCCGATGGTCAGACCGCGCTCGTCGATCGTGAAGGTGACGTCGGCTTCCAGCCCCCGGTCCGCCAGCACCTGGCGCAGGCGCTCGCGGAGGGCGGAGAGCTCGTCGAACTCGCGCTGCGCGGCCTCCAGCCCGGTGTCGGCGAAGTCCTCGCCCTCGTCGTCCACGAGCTCGGGCGGCACGACGACGCCGCTGGTCACATCGATGTCGTCGGAGGGCTCCTGGCCGAAGCCGGTCGCGAGGGACGCGCTCAGGGCCTCGAACTTCTCCTGGTCGACGGTCGACATGGCGAAGAGCACGATGAACATGCACATCAGCACCGTCACCATGTCGAGGTACGACGCCATCCAGCGCTCGTCCGGCCCGCTGTGCTCGGACTCCTGGACGCGGCGTCGGGTGCGCACGCTCATGAGAAGAGGTCCTCGTGCTCGGCCGCCGCCTCCGCCGGCTGCTCGCGGCGGCGGGAGCGGCCGGGGGAACGATCGGAGACGAGCGCGCTCAGGCGCTCGCGCACGTGCGCGGGGGCGGCACCGGCCTGGACGGCGAGCATGCCCTCCATGAGCACCGTCATGCGCTCGAGCTCCAGCTCGCCCAGACGCTGCAGGCGGCCGCCGATCGGGAGCCAGATGAAGTTCGCCGACAGCAGGCCCCACAGCGTGGCGACGAAGGCGGCGGCGATCATGGGTCCGAGGGTGTCCGGCTTGTCGAGCTTCTCCAGCACGTGGGTGAGGGAGACGACCGTGCCGATGATGCCGACCGTGGGGGCGAACCCGCCGAGGGTCATGTAGAAGCGGGAGGCGGTGCGGTTCCGGGCGGCCGTGGACGACAGCTCGTCCTCGAGCAGCACGCGGAGGTCTTCCGCGTCGGTCCCGTCGGCGATGCTCTGCAGGGCCTGCCGCAGGAACGGATCCTTCTCCTCGTCGAGTCCCTGCTCCAGCGCCAGGAGCCCTTCGGCGCGGGCCTTCTCCGCGTAGCCGACGACCGTGTCGATGGTGCTCTGCGCGGTGCGGCGCTCCCCGCGGAACGCGCGGGGGAGGGACTTCACGGCGTGCAGGGCGTCGCGCAGCGTGCCGCTGGCGAGCCCGACCGCGATCGTGGCGCCGAAGACGAGCACCATCGGCGCGGGCAGGAGGAGCGACCCGATCGTCGCGCCCTCGAGGTTGATCATGGCGATGAGGGCGCCGAACGCGAGGACGAGCCCGAGGATGAGAGACGGATCCATCAGGCGTCCCCTCCCGTGACGGATACGGCGGGAGCGCCGACCTCGTCGCCAGCCGCGACCAGTGCGGCCGCGGTCGCGAGGATCCCGGCGCGGAAGCGGGTGATCCGGGCGATCACGTCGTCCATCGTCTCCGTGACGACGAAGGTCGCGCCGTCGACCATCATGATCGTCGTGTCCGGCGTGGCCTGGACACGTTCGATCAGGTCGGGGTTCACCGCGAACCGGGAACGGTTCAGGCGCGTGAGGACGATCATGGGCTCCATCCTGGAAAAAGCTCGCCCCGCCCGAGAGCGGGGAACCGACGGCCCGTCCTGGGCTGTCGGAGAGGACTGTCGGCCGGGTGCTGCGGCGCGTTAGCGCGGGGTCGGACCGAGCGGGATCTTTCTCACGGCGGGCGCGTCGTCGCCGATAGGGACCAGGGGCGGGGGACGATGAGCAGCGGGCGAAGGGAGCCTTGTGCGGGATCGGAACGTGAAGAAGGCCGCGGCGACGGCGGCCGAGGAGTGCGGCTGCGCGCCGACCCCTGCCGAACGGGGCGCGCTGTGGAACCAGCCGGTCAGCCGACGCCATGCCTTCGGGATCGGCGCGTTGGGCGTCGTCGCGCTCGCCGCCTTCGGCGTCGGTTCGGGGGTCACGGCCGCGCATGCCGCGTCGTACCCGAGCTGGGACGACGTGCAGCGCGCGAAGAACAACGAGGCGGCCAAGGCCGGCGAGGTCACCAGGATCCAGGGGCTGATCCAGTCGTTGGAGCGCAAGGTCGCGGAGACCCAGGCGGCGGCACAGGTCGCGTCCGACGAGTTCTTCGAGGCGCAGCAGGCCTACTTCGCCGCGATCACCGAGGCGGACGCCCTGCAGGCCCAGGCCGACGAGAAGGCGGCGCTCGCCGACGAGACCGCGAAGAAGGCCGGCCAGATCGCGGCCCAGCTCTACCGCAGCGGCGGCGACGACACCGCACTGGAGCTGTTCTTCGCCGGGTCGGGAGCCAACGCCGACGAGCTGCTGTCGCGGCTCGGCACCATGAACAAGTTCCTCGAGTACAACCAGACCACCTACGACAACGCCGTCTCGGCGCGCAACACCGCGCAGGCCCTGACCGCGCAGGCGCAGGTCGCCAGGGACGAGCGCGACCGCCTGCAGCAGGTCGCCGAGCAGAAGATGGTCGCGGCGCAGCAGGCGGCGGACGCGGCCCAGGCCGCGCTCGACGAGCAGGCGGCGAACCTCGAGACCCTCAAGGCCCAGCTGGCGGCGCTCAAGGACACCACGACCAAGACGGTCGCGGGGTATCAGGCGGGCGTGGAGGCACGGCGGCGCGAGGAGGAAGCCCGTCGCAAGCGCGAGGCGGCGGCGGCTGCCGCGGCGGCGGCTGCGGC
>NZ_RBLT01000078.1:0-4396 GCF_003989315.1 Microbacterium sp. HSID17254 | reverse complement strand
CGGGGCGGTTCCCAACTCCCTGCGAAGAGAAGGGGCGCTTTCGCGTGCCCAGAGTAACCCCTGTGCGTGCACATGCGCACGCACCACACCGAGTGCATCGTGCGGACGCCACGCGACGACCACCGATGGCGACCGAGTGCCGGAGGACCACCTACGGCCGTCGGCGAGCAGCTCGCCGAGTCCGAGCCGGGGGTTTCGCAGTGCACCCGGGTTGGCGCGGCCGGGTCCCTGCCGGTCGAGTCGTGGTCACTGACCAGCACGAAGCTCGTGCATGGCTGGACCAGATGCTCGACGAGGAACTGTGGCGTGCGGACCGGCTTCGAACCAGCCGCGCGATTCTGCCACCCCTCGTCGAGGCGATGGACTGGCGAACCGGCCTGGTGACCGGCGCGCCCCGCGATAAGGCCGCTCAACGGGCTGCGGTCAGCACACGGACGGTGAGCCGAGTCCTTGCCTGGGCCGCCCAGGTCGGGCTCCTGGTTTGCGTCGAGGGAGGCGCCACGGCTGAGTTCCTAGGCGTCACTACCAACCGCGCTCCGGCCTACGTCTTCACTGCCCAGACAGGCATGCCGGCCCCCCCCCGGACGCGGGGGGCGGTGGCTCATGGTGTGGACAAAAATGGCAACCCCCCCGCATCTTGCGTAAGCACTCAAACCCTTGCGCACGAGGGCGCGAAGCGCGCTTCACAGAAGCGGCGAGTCTGGCCGGGTCGGGACCGGGCCAGAGATAGCCAAGAGCGAATGGCCGCGACGCAGACGGTCTTGGACCGAGCGGGGGTCCGCCGCGTCCCGGCGTGGAAGGCGTCGGCGATGCTGGCGCGCTGGTGGCGCTCTGACTGGTCGGTGGCAGGGCTGCTCTATGCAATCGACCACCACCCAGACCGACCTGGAGAGTCCCGAGGTGACGCGATCCGAGGTGCCCGCGACCCGCTGGCCGTGATCGGGCATCGGCTCGCCGCATGGACCGGCCGCGAGTACGAGCTGCCCACCTCGGTCCGGGCCGTCGACCCGGACGAGCGCCGTCGCCGAGCGGCACGTCTGGCCGAGCAGTTCAACGAGCCCGCCCAGCAACCGCGGTGCACCGTTTCCACCACGGTCGGCCGCCAGCAGGCCCGGGAGCTGTTCGCCAGCGCTCAGCGGGCACGTCGGGCTGCTTCGTGATCCCTGCCGTTCTTGTGGACATGTGTGGTCGTGCATGTGTGTGGGTGTGTTGGTGTGCACAGATGCGCTCAGACTACGCGAGCGTGAATGAGTATCCGCTTCTGATTGGATAAACAGGCATTTCGGGTGCTTGCAGGGCAGATAACGCCTGCGGGTCGCGTTTTGGCAGGTCGGTCGAGCCGATATCGCACATTATGTTCGATCGAGCCCAGTGAGACCGCTTGCTATCGCTTGCAAGATCTAGCGTCAGGATTACCTAACAAAGAGGCATCGTCAGGGTATCCTGACAGTATGGGATGGACCTGGGACACTGGTTACGGACCGGCCTACGAACACGAGGGCTACGCCGCCGCGGTCCCCGATGACGACACAGTCACCGGGACCCACGACGATCTGACTAACAGCCGGTTCGTGGGCTGGCGCGCCGCATGTGTCTGCGGCTGGCGCGGGGAGCGGTTCTGGTCCCGTGCGGAGGTAGTGGCCACAGACTCTCTCTACGCCGAGCAGGTCGCGCTCTATCCGAGTTCAGCCAGTGTCGCCCCGGAGTCGGTGGAGGGCCCCGAGGAGGGCGAGGGTGCTCAGGGAGAGTGGCGTACGCACCTGGGCGAGGCGCTGCCGGGGCTTGCGGTGCACGATGCCGCGGTTCGGTTGGCTGAGATCCGCGAGGAGCTGGACACCGCGGTCGGCCGGGCCCGGGCTGCCGGGGCGTCCTGGACAGTGATCGGTGACGCGGCCGGCCTGACCCGCCAGTCGGCCCACGAACGCTGGGGAGCGGCCTTCCCGCCCCCGCCCCGTTCGACGGAGGCCAGGACGAGGAGCACGCGATGAGCACCTGCACCCACCCCGGGGCGCACGTCCACGGCCTGGTCGGTTCCGGACCGGTCGCCGTGGCGCCCGAGGAGACCCGGCTCGCCCTGGAACCAGCCGAGTGGGGCCACCTCGACGAACCGTTGCGCCGCGGGGAGCGCATGTCGGCCGCGATCGGGGCGTGCAGCAGTTGCGGGGCGCTGGTGGTGTCGGTGTCGACCTGGCACCCCGCCGACGGTCAGGGGGAGCACGCGGTGCAGTACCGGACTCCCTGGACTGCGATGCACGGTCCGAACTCGGCTGAGGCGGTACCGGCCGATCCTGCGGCGCGGCCGCCGCTCCCGGTGACGCTGGTGGGGTTCGGCGGTCAGGATCGGACGCCCCGTTGAAGCTGAGCCAAGGGACCGGCGGGTGCTATCGGGGGAGCCAGTCCCACCGGTCCGGGGACCGACGGGCGGCTGCGGCCGCGAGCGAACCCAGTGGTTCTGAGGCGAGGTCGTGCACGCAGGTGAGTAGCTCGACGGCGCGGTCCCCGAGCTGATGGCGCGCGGCTGCGGCTTCGTCGTGGGGAGTGGCCCCGCAGACGGTGCAGCAGTACCGCCCGAACCCGGTCCGGGTGATCTGGCAGTCGCGATCGAGCGCGGTCACCACCTCCACCAGGACGTCGGCGGGGTCCCTGCCGGTCCCGGCCAGCCGCCGACCGGAGGCACACGAGAGTTTCCCGGCGCCGTCGATGTCGGTGATCGGCAACCAGGGCCGGAGCATTTCCGTCCATTCCCGGGTGGCCCCGTTCTCCGTCATCTGCGGTGACGGATTGATGATCCCGTTCTCGTCCCACACAGGGCTGTCCGGATCGCCCCACACCTGGTAGCTCCGTTCGAGACGGGCGCATTCCTCCGGTGTGAGAACGACCCCGGTCGCGATTACGCGGTGCACCACTGCCGACCGGCACCGCCGGAATGTCTTGGGGAAGTGGCGGTAATCCGGGTCCGGCCGGTCGACTTCCGGCCGCACTTCGTAGACGTCTCCCGGAATCGTGCGGCCGAACGGATCCACGTAGCGGCTCGCGTAGGCACGGGCGGAGCCCTCGTCAGCCGTGACGTACACCCAGTCCGGCGAGTACTCCGCCCCCGCCATCGCGTAGGTGTAGGCGATGCCGAGCGCCGTAGCGCTGACCAGGCGCGCCCCCGGGCGCAGCCCTGGCGTCCCGCCGTGGAACCAGCGTCCTGCACCGCGACGCCCCGGCGTCGTGTCCTTCGACCGTCGCGCGCCGCTGCCGCGACGCCTGTCTCTCGATGTCGCCACAGGCGCACCATACGGGCCGCCACCGACACCCAGCTGTCCGTTGCACGCTCAACCACAACCCAACATCAGCACCTGTACTCAGCACTTTCGATCTTCAAATCGTGTCAGCAGCTTCTCGCTACACACACCTATGCACAGTGTTGTGATCTTGGTCGGCTCCGGTACGATGGGTTCGTGCTGCGCATCACCGCCATCGGCTCCGGAGCGGTCGAGTACCTGCTCCGCGGGTCGGGCTGCCGCGAGCACGCTCACGAGGCGGCTGCCGGGCAGCAGGGGCCGGGGTACTACACCGCAGCGGTGGAGCACGGCGAGGCCGTCGGGCGCTGGGCCGGGTCGGGTATGGACGCAATGGGCCTAGATTTCCGCGACGGGGACTCTGTGAATCCGGCTGACGTTCGGGCGGTTTTCGGGCAGCCCCGTCGACCGGAGTCGACCGAGGAGGCGCCGGTCTATCTGGGTCGCCGGCCTGCGAAGTACAAGACTGAGCAGGAGCGATACGACGCGCTGGTCGCGAAGGAGTCCGGCGAGGTGTCGCCGGAGCGTGAGCGGGAGCTGCGCAACCAGGCAGCTACGGATGGTCGGCGTCCCGTTGCTGTCAACGGCGGGTTTGGAGTGACCCCGTAACGACGGACTGGGACTGACCCCCTGTCGGTTCTCAGTCGTTGCTGGCGCGGTTGTGCTTGGCCAGGAGTTCGCGGCGGGCGCGGGTGCGGGAGGAGGCCCCGGGCAGGGTCAGGATCTCGGCGTGGTGGACGAGACGGTCGATCATGGCTGCGGCGACGACGTCGTCGGAGAACGTCTCGCCCCACCGGCCGAACGGCAGGTTGGAGGTGACCATCACCGAGCCCTGTTCGTAGCGGGAGGCGATGAGCTGGAAGAACAGGTTCGCCGCGTCCTGGTCGAACGGGATGTATCCGACCTCGTCGATGATGATCAGTTTGTAGCGGCGGATCTTCTCCAGCTCTGCCTCGAGCCGTCCGCTCTGGTGCGCGGCGGACAGTCTGGTGATCCAGTTGCTGGCGGTGTCGAACAGGACCGAGTAGCCAGCGTGCGTAGCCTTGACCCCGAGCCCGATCGCA
Organism: Microbacterium sp. HSID17254; assembly: GCF_003989315.1. Taxonomy (NCBI): domain Bacteria; kingdom Bacillati; phylum Actinomycetota; class Actinomycetes; order Micrococcales; family Microbacteriaceae; genus Microbacterium; species Microbacterium sp. HSID17254. The sequence continues at coordinate 45 of NZ_RBLT01000078.1, read as the reverse complement.
AGGTGGGTCTTCCCGATCCCGGGCGGGCCGAGCAGGATCACGTTC
>NZ_RBLT01000077.1:0-4772 GCF_003989315.1 Microbacterium sp. HSID17254 | reverse complement strand
GCCGGGGGGCTGTCGGGGTGGTAAAGCCCGGCGGCCTGGCCGGACTGGGGGCGGCGGCCCGGGGGGTAGCGGTGGGGGGGTGCGGGGGCGGCGCGGGCTCGGCGGCGCGCGCTGAGGCGCTGGTGCGGGGCGGCGGCGGGGTCGGCGGGGGCGAGGAGGACTCGGCCGGGTCTGGGCGTGGCGTGCGGGTCCTGCGGGGAAGCCGGGTGGACGGGGGGGTCGCTGGGGGGCGCATGGAAGACGACGTTTCGTAGGTCAACGCCGGCTACGAGGCGCGCGGCACCGTTCCGGTCCCGGTCGAGATCCTGACCCGTGCGGTTCAGGCTGGGACGGCAGCGGCGGACGCCACGCTCCCGGGCATGCTGCGCACCGCACTGACCCAGAACGAGAAGACCGCGGCGACGGTGATGACCAACGTGCACGCCGCGCTCGCGTTCATGCAGTCCCCGACGATCGCGGCCGCGTGCACCGCCACCGACGGCGACACTCTCGATCTGGGGGAGTTCCTCGCTGCGCACGGCAGCCTCTACCTGGTCGGCGGCGCGACCGACAACCGGGTGGCGCCGCTGTTCCCCGCCCTGGTGGAAGCGGTCTTCGCCGAGGCGCAACGTGCGGCCGCCGAGGCGGGCGGGGTGCTGCCGACGACATGCACGTTCCTGCTCGACGAGGTCGCGAACCTGACCCCGGTCCCGCTGGATCGGTGGGCCGCGGACTCTCGCGGGTGGGGCATCACGGTCGTCGGGGTGTTCCAGTCCTTGGCTCAGCTGTCGACCCGCTGGGGCCGCGACGCTGGGGACGTGATCTGGCAGAACCTGCCGGTCAAGGTCATCCGGCCGGGGGTGTCGAGCACCGATGACCTTGACGGTCTGGCCTACCTCGCGGGCAAACGGCGAGTACGGCACGACACCGAGGGAGAGTCTCAGGGCGACGGTCGCCGGTCCCGGTCGGTGTCGGTGAGCCGCCCTCGGGAGCTGGTGGTGGAAGGTGACGTCATCTCCCGGATGCCCCGTCACCATGCGTACGTGCTCGGCCTCGCACCGCGGCCCGCAGTCGTGCGCTACACCCCCGGCCACGAGCTGGTCGCGACCCGCAGGGCGATGCTCGGCCTGGCCCACGACGCCACGTGAGCATCCTGGACACGATCCACCCGACGTCGGCAACGGAGGTAGCTGCGTGAGCGCTGCAGACAACGTCCGAGACGAGATCATCGCCGCTCTCGACGCCCGGACTCGACGTCACGGCACCGTCCTCGACGAGCTGCAGGGGCCGCTCGGCGGCCTGGGCGAGACCGTCACCGAGTCCGCGGGCCTGCTCGCGCAGGTCATCCCGCGTCTGGACACCCTCGCCGAGCAGGTCGCGGAGGTCCGGGGCCGGGCATCGACGAGCGGTGACGGGGGGACTGGTGGCGAGGAGGTCGTCAGCGGTGTGGTGTGGGAGACCCTGAGCGCAGATGAGGCGGCGGAGGAGTGGACACGGTTGGCGCCGTGGGTCGCCGACGTCCTGGGTCCTTGGTACGAGGTGCCTCGTGGGCATCTGCCCGACTGCTGGGCTCTGCACCGGCCGGTGGTGCGGTTTCTCTCCGCGCTGCACACCGCTTACGTGGCGGCCTACAGCGGCTCGGCAGCGTCGGCGGCCGCGGTCGCGGACTGGCAGAACCGGTGGCTGCCGAACGCGCTGAGTGCGATCTTCGCCCACATGGCCCCGCGGGAACGGGTCTGCTCTCCGGGGCGGCACGACGGCGCGGGCCCCGACGGCGCGCCGGTGCTGTCTGGGAATGGGTTCCGGGAGACCGGCCATCCGGTCCGGCCCGCGACAGAGCTGGAGCAGCTCCAGGCCGAACTCGGACGCGAGACCGTGTACCTCCGGGATGATCCGATCCGGCCGGAGCACTGGGCGCCGTTCTGGCGCCGCGCGGTGGACGCTGACGTTGCCGCACGCCGTGCCCGTGAGGCCGGCTGATTTTCGCTTGTGGGGCGCGCGCCCCGCTCGGGTGTCTGTGGGTCATCCCGTCGCGTCGGCGGGCTCTGCCCGACCAGGTCAGGGGTTCCGTGTCAACCAGCTCTTCCGGTTGATGCGGGGCCCCTGACCTGGTTGTCCCTTGGGGCGTCGTCGTGGCGGGATGACCCACCCGCCTCCTCCTCATCCTGGAGCGGAGGCCCTCCCCGGAGGGGCCGCCGGAGGCGCACTAAACAGGTGCAGTTGTGCACACACGCACGACCGCACAAACGCATTTGTGCGTTTACGTGCTCGTGCGTGAATGCACGAGTGCGGCTGTGCGATAGTGCGCCTTGTGCGCTACGCGATCGCGAACAACAAGGGCGGTGCGGGCAAGACGACCGTCGCCCTCTGTCTGGCTGATGCGCTCGCCGCGCGCGGCCGCCGCGTCCTGATGGTCGACATGGACCCGCAGGCGAACCTGACCCGTCGACTCGGCTACGCAGAATCCGACCTCTCTTCGATGGTCACCACCTCGGAGGTCGTCCGGGAGAACCGCACCGGTTGCGCTGCCGAGGCTGTGATCGGGTGCCGGTGGTTGGTGCCGTGGGCGGAACGGATCGATCTGGTCCCGTCTCGCTTCGACCTGGAGAACCGAGTTCCGGAAGCCGGACAGCTCGGGACGCACCTGCGCCTCGCGCGCGGCTTGGACGGTGTCACCGACGACTACGACGTCGTGTTCCTGGACTGCCCGCCGTCGCTGGGGCATCTCACGCAGCTGTCGTTCGCTGCGGCGGACGGGGTGATCGCTCCGGTGGTCGCCGAGTACGACCATGTCGCCGGCGCAACCCGGGTCCGTGACTTCCTGACCGCCAGCGCCCAACATCTCGACCGGCCGGGCCTGGCTCTGGTCGGGGTGATCGTGAATGCCCAGGACCGGCGCCGTGGGCTGCACACCTGGCACCTGGGCAGCCTCCGGGACTTGTTCGGCGACCTGGTGTGGACCCCGCCTGTGCCGTCGCGTTCGGTCCTGGCCGAGGCGATGGACGCGGCCGCGCCGTTGCGGGCTCAGACCGGGTCGGTCGCCCGGGACCTGGTGACGATCTTCGATGAGCTGGCCGACCGTTTGGTGTCCACGAATGCCGCCGCGTAACCGTCAGCGTCCGGGTGGGGCGTCGATGTTGACCCCGCAGCCGGCGTCCCTGGTCCGTGAGCCCACGCAGACCGCCACGGCGGCCCCTCCCTCTGTCGGTGCGGAGGACTCCGTGGCGATGAAGTACCTGTCGGCCCGGGTCCCGAAGTCTCTACGTGACGAGCTGCAGCACCAGGCGATCCGGGAGGACCGTCCCGGCGCGCAGCTCGTCCAGGACGCTGTTCGGCTCTATCTGGACCAGAAGGCTTCGAGCTAGTGCGTATGTGCACGACTGCACTCGTGTGAGTGCGCACAGGTGCGCATGATCTCGGATCTTTGGCTGAGACGGGCTGTCCACCGGTCTTTCGGTGTGCTCCGGAAAGGTTCACCGGATGAGCTGGTGCGCGTACGTCGATGAGTCGGAGCCGGATCCCCGGTTCGGGCCAGGGGCGTATGTGCTCGCGGCTGCGCTGATCGACCAGGTTGATCAGGAAGCGGCCCGGGTGACGATGGCTGCGCTGCGCCTCAGGGGACAACGCAAGCTGCATTGGCACGACGAAGACGCCCCGCGGCGCCAGCTACTGACGGACACGAACGCCGGCCTTCCCGCGCTCCATCTCATCGTGGTCACGGTTGACGTGCCCGCGAGGTCAGAGCGACGCCGTCGGCTCTGTCTGGCGAGGTTGCTTCCTGAGCTGGATCGGCACGGGGTGCGTGAGGTCTACACCGAGGCCCGTGAGACCAAGCAGAACGGCCGCGACTTGCAGATCCTGGCTGCGATGCGGGCGCGGCGTGAGGTCGGCTCCGGGCTGCGGGTCTATCACCAGCCGGGGCGTCAGGACCCGCTGTTGTGGGTCCCCGACGTGGTAGCGGGAGGGGTAGGTGCACAACGCGCAGGCGAACCCGCGTACCTAGAGCGTTTCGCCAGCCTGACGACGTTCTACGACGCCTGATTCGGCGTCGCAGGTCTGTATATGGCGCGAGCCCGAGACCCCGTCGTCCGGCGGGAACTTCTCGGGCTCACTTCCAGTACTCCGCAGAGCACTGGCTACGAACTAGATGATGCCAGCATCGAAGCGGCGCCGCAAACAAGCCGGGCACCTCGGCCGCAGAATCGTGCACGAGCACACGAGCACACGAGTGCGCTTGTGCACTCCGCAGTTGGTGTCAGTGGGAGCCGCTACCGTCGGTGCAGGCTCGTAGGTGGAGGTGGTGGGCATGGGGCGGATCGGAGAGACCCGGGTGCAGCCCGGGCGGTTGTTCGCCCCAGAGGATCGGGGGAGCGGTGCACCGGCCGATGCCCTGGACGTGCAGTTCCGGGCGCCGCAGTCGTTCTCCCTGTTCGTCGACGATCTGTTCAAGGCCGGCCGGGAGGAAGACGGGCGCGCCTGCTTCGCGCTGTACGAGCAGGTCATGGATCGCACCACGGCACAGCTGCAGCTGATGGGCAGATACGTCGTCGGCGAACAGGGCATTTCACTTCCAGCACGTCTGGATCTCACGGCCTACGGCGAGAGCACTGTGCCGGGGTTCAGCATGATCCGGATCCACCACCACCTGTACGTCGGCCGGACCGCCGTGAGTCTGCGAGACGGTCGACGACTACCTGTCGACTCGCCTCGACTCCGTCGGGTCGCTAGAGCTGCTAGCGCGATCGCCGTCGACGCTGTTCGAGAGCTAACTGAGCAGCGCTTTGGATGCCGGT
>NZ_RBLT01000076.1:0-4874 GCF_003989315.1 Microbacterium sp. HSID17254 | reverse complement strand
CCGATGACCGGCACGCGCGCATTCCGAGTCGTCGCCACGAGCGCGCGCCTCGCCACCGGCGTCGTGGTCGCGGCGGCGTGCGTCGTCGGGGTGGTCGCGGCGGTGCACGCCCCGTGGCCCACCGTGACCCATGAGCCCGCACAGGAACAGGTGACGCCGCTTCCCGGGGACAGTGTCCTGCTGTGCTCCGGCGACTTCCGCGCCCTCGGTCGGAACACGGCGGCGCCGCTGGAGATGCGCGCCGCGGGCACGCCACGGGTGACCGCGGGAGGCACGTCGGGTGAACCGACGTCGTCCGGGCTCGCCGCCCCCGACCTCGTGGACGGCGACGACGTCCCCGTGCTCACCGGCGCGGTGGAGGGCCGGTCGGCGCCGCTGATCGCCGGAGCGGAGTCGGTGAGGCTCGCCGCCGACGACCTCGCGGGCCTCGCGGCCTCGCCCTGCGGCGTGCCGCGCCTGGAGTCGTGGTTGATCGGCGGGTCGGTCGGCACCGGTGCGGAGGACGTCGTCCTGCTCGCGAACGCCTCCGATGTCGCGGCGACCGTGACCCTCGCCGTCTACGGGACCGCTCGGGGCGGCCGCACGGTGATCGTGCCGCCGCGCACGCAGACCGCCCTTCCGCTGACCTCCGTCGCGGCGGGCAACGACGTGCCCGTCGTCAAGGTCAGCGCCGTCGGAGCCCCCGTGCGTGCCGTGCTGCAGTCCGCCCTGATGCGGGTGCTCGACCCCGTGGGCGCGGACCAGCAGGAGGCGGTCGCCGGCCCGCAGCAGCACCTCGTCCTGCCGGGGGTGCAGGCCTTCGAGACCGAGGGCGACCAGGGCGACATGACCGTCCTCCGCCTGCTCGCCCCCGGAGCGGACGCCACGGCGCGCGTACGGGTCACGGGGCAGAGCGGTGCCGCCGGACTCGACGAGTTCGTCGTGCCGCTCACCGCCGACGAGCCGACGCAGGTGTCGCTGAGCGGGCTGGAGCCCGGGACCTACACCGTGGAGATCGATGCGGACGCACCGGTCGTCGCCGGAGTCCGGCAGCAGGACGGCTTCGGGGCGGACTCCGACTTCGCCTGGGTGACGCCTGCTCCGCAGATCGACACCGAGGTGGCCTTCGCGGTCCCCGCGGGGCCGAGCCCGAAGCTGCAGCTGGCCAACCCCGCGGACGAGGAGGTCACGGTCACTCTCCGCACGATCGAGGGAGACGCTCCGCAGGAGATCACCGTTCCGGCAGGCGGCACCCGCGCGGTCGAGGTCCGCGCCGATCGGTCCTACTTGCTCCAGCCCGCGGGGCCGGTGCACGCGGCGGTGACGCTGACGGGAGCCGGGGCGCTGGCCGTCCTGCCGGTCCCCGCGCCCGCCGGGGTGGAGAGCTCGATCACCGTCTATCCCTGAGCAGGGAGGGCGGCGCGTTCAGTGATCGTGCCCCAGGTCCCACGGCTCGCGGCCGACGTATTCGGCCGCGGCACGGAAGACGGCGCTCTCGATCGCCAGCCGGCGATGGGTGGCGTCGTCGTGGCCGGGGGGAAGGAGGCGCTCGATCGGGATGCGGAAGAGCACGATCCTCCGCCGGTCCCGGTCCAGGTGCCAGCGGGGCACCTCGCCGTCGGCCTCGGTGCTCGGCAGCGCACCGATCTCGAAGCGGACGTCCTGGAGCTCCGGCCACGTGCCGCGGAGGAACTCGACGGCGGTCCCGACGGTGAGGTCGAAGCGGTCGATGCGCCCGTCCAGCGGGGCGAGCGGGGGCTTCACGACCTCGCTGCGGCCGAGCCGTCCGTGCCGGCCGTGTCGCGCGCCGCGACGGACACCGGAGACGGAGGCGGATCGACGACGGGGCATGCCGAAAGTCTAGGCGCTGCGTGCTCGTCCGGCGCGGCACCGCCGCCCGCGCGGCCGGGAGCCGTACGCTGACGATGATGGACGGACGACTGTGCTCGAAGGTCGGCTGCGCGCGCGAGGCCGTGGCCACCCTCACATATGACTACGGCGACCAGATGGCCGCGCTCGGCCCGCTCGGCGCGGCCAACGACCCGCAGGCGCACGATCTGTGCGCCCCGCATGCCGATCGGCTCTCGGTTCCCGCGGGCTGGCTGGTCGTGCGCCACGAGGCGCTCCGCGCCTGACCGAAGACCGCCGCTCGAGGAGAACCACGGGTGCGGGCCGCCCTCAGACGCCCAGGCGCCGCCCGGTGAGCTTCTCCGCCCGACGGTCGGCGTTCTCCAGCGCCCGCCGCTCCCGCTCCCGCCGCAGCACGGTGACGCCGACCAGGACGAGCTCCGCGGGCGCGGCCGGCACGGGGGAGACGTACGGTGTCGCCTCGGCCAGCAGGTCGGCCGCCACGCGCTCGCGCGCCGCCGGGAGCATGCGCGGGGCGCTCACGAGGAACTGCGAGATGCGGCGGGCGAGGCGGTCGGGGAGACGGGCCACGTCGGCGACCTGCGCCCACCCCGCCAGCGCGGGAGGCAGGACGGGAGCCGGGGTGAACAGCTTCGGCGTGCGCACCCGCTGGCTGTAGGTGCCGGCGACGAGGTCGCCCAGCCGCTGGGATCGCGCCGTGAAGGCGCCGACCAGGACCGCGAGGCCGCCGAAGGTGAGGTAGATCTCCAACACACCGAGCAGGGCGCGGATGAACGCATGCCGGAACCCCGCCGCGCCGCCGTCCATCCGCACGATCCGCCCGCCGACCGCGAGCTTGCCGAGGCTTCGGCCCTTGAGGGCCACCTCCATCGTGATCGGCAGGACGACGAAGCTGACGACGAGGGAGGCCACGAGGGCGATGCGATCCGTGGCCGGGTCGAGCACGCCGATGTCGAGGAGCCAGAGGCGCAGGAAGATCGATCCGACGAAGACGGCGTAGCCCAGCAGCATGTCGATCACGGCCCCCGCCGCCCGGAGGAGGAACCCCACGGGCTGCACGTCGATCGCGACCGCCTCTCCGGAGAGCACCTCGTCGGAGACGTCGATCTGCGCGGACATGAGTACAGTAAATCAGGTGGATGCCGATGCCCTCGCCGATGCGCGCCGGTCCGAATGGGAGCGGTTGGACGCCCTGAGCCGGGCTCGTCTCGACGGCGCCGGCGTCGACGAGCTCATCGTGCGCTATCGCGCCGCCTCGGCCGACCTCGCGGAGCTGAAGACCTCCATCGGCGAGTCGCCGCAGGGCGCCTACCTCTCCACGATCCTCGTGCGCGCGCGACTCCGTCTCACCGGCGCCGCGGACAGCATCCTCACCCAGACGGCGCGCTTCTTCCGGCTGCAGCTGCCGGCGGCGCTGTACCGGCTGCGATGGACGACCCTCGTCATCGCTCTCGCCTTCGTGGCCGTCGCCGTCGGGACCGCCGCCTGGATCGCGAGCGATCCCGCCCTCGTCGCCACCCTCGGGCCGCCCGACGCCCTCCAGCAGTATGCCGACGAGAGCTTCACCGGGTACTACACGGAGAACCCCGCCGCGGTGTTCATGGGCATGGTCTGGACGAACAACGCCTGGATCGCGATGCAATGCGTGCTGTTCGGCGTGACCGGGATCTGGCCCGTCTACATGCTCGTGCAGAACGCCCTGGGCCTCGGCACGTCCGGGGCCGTGATGGCGATCCACGACAAGGCCGACCTCATGGTCCTCTACATCCTGCCGCACGGCATGCTGGAGATGACGTGCATCTTCGTCGCCGCGGCCGCCGGCCTGCACATGTTCTGGGCGTGGGTGGTGCCCGGCCCCCGCACGCGCGGTGAAGCGCTCGCCGCGGAGGGCAGGGCGCTGGCCACGGTCGCCCTCGGACTCGTGTTCGCGCTCTTCCTCTCCGGACTCGTGGAGGGCTTCGTCACCGGCTGGGCGCTGCCCTGGCCGGTCAAGATCGGCATCGGGGCGGCGGCGCTCGCGGTGTTCCTCATCTACATGCTCGTCGTCGGCCGCCGGGCGCACCTGCGGGGCGAGACCGGCGATCTGGTGGAGTACGAGTCGGGCACGCCACGGCTCGTCGCGGGCTGACGCCTCCGCGGACCGCGGTCAGAGCCGTCCCGCCGCCTTGAGCTCGAGGTAGCGGTCGGCGATCCGGGGCGGCAGATCCTCCGGGTCGGCGGCGATGGCCTCCCCGCCCGCCCGGCGGATCGCGTCCGCGACGTTCTCGGCGTCGCGAAGCGTGCGCTCGGCGGCGGCGGCGAGGTAGACCTCCTCGCGGGACCCCCGGGCACGGGCGAGCGCGGCGATGCCGTCATCGGTCACCGACCCGACGAGCACCGTGGTGGCCCGGGAGGCATCGGGGAAGGCCCCGAGGAAGCCCCGGGCGGACTCGGCCGCGTCCTGAGCGGTGAGCACGACGATGAAGGAGGGGCGGGTCGTCAGGGTGCGCACCGCCGCGAAGGCCGCGTGCCAGTCCGTGTCGACGAGACGGGCGTGCACCGGGGCCATGGCGTCGGTCAGCGCGGGCAGGAGCCCGGTGCCGTCCACGCCGGTGACCCGCGCCCGGGTGACACGGTCGTGCATGAGCAGGTGCACGTGATCACCGGCGCGGGAGGCGAGCGCGGAGAGCAGCAGGGCCGCCTCCAGCGCGGCGTCGAGTCTCGTGCCGTCGCCCACGCGTGCGGCCGCCGTCCGTCCGGTGTCGACGATGAGGACGACGTGCCGATCGCGCTCCGGGCGCCAGGTGCGGAGCATCGTGGTGCCCGCGCGTGCCGTCGCCCGCCAGTCGATCGAGCGCACATCGTCGCCGCGCACGTACTCGCGCAGAGAGTCGAACTCCGTGCCCTGGCCGCGTACCTGGATGCTCGTGTTCCCGTCGAGCTCGCGCAGGCGCGCGAGCCGCGACGGCAGGTGCTTGCGCGAGGAGAACGCCGGCAGCACGCGGATCGCGCCGCGGACGGGGTGCCGCGCCTGGCGGCCGGCGAGG
>NZ_RBLT01000075.1:0-5139 GCF_003989315.1 Microbacterium sp. HSID17254 | reverse complement strand
CGCAAGTTGGTTTTGTCTTCTCACGCTCCCGCACCCGCCTCGACCTCCACCCTAACCTCCACTCTTTCCCTGCACGACTCTCTTCCGTCCTGCCGACGCGGTGATCCTCGTGATCGGCACCGGCATCGCCGGCGCCCTGCTCGTCGGCGGCCGCCCCTACACGGCCGGGGGCTACGCCGGCGAGATCGGGCACTCCCCGATCGCCGACGGACCGGTGTGCCCGTGCGGTGCCCGTGGCTGTCTGGAGGCCGTCGCCTCGGCGGGCGCCATCGCGCGCCGCTACCGGGAGGCCACGGGGACGACCCCGGACGGCGCCAAGGACGTCATCGCCCGAGCGGCCGCCGGGGATCGGGTCGCCGCCGACATCTGGGACTCGGCTCTGGACGCGCTCACCCTGTCGCTCGCGCAGCTGACCGCCGTGGTCGCCCCCGAGGCCGTGGTGATCGGCGGCGGACTGTCGCGGGCGGGCGGCGCGCTCTTCGACGAGCTGCGCACCCGCCTCGCCGCCCGCCTCAGCTTCCACCGCCTCCCCGCGCTCGTCCCCGCCGAGCTGTCCGGCAACGCGGGCCTGATCGGCGCCGCCCTCCGTGCCAGGGAGCTCGCATGATCCTCACCGTCACCCCGAACCCCGCGCTCGACCTCACCTGGCAGGTCGATCGGCTCGTGGCCGGCGGGACCCACCGCGCCGAGACCGGGGCGTCCCGCGCCGGCGGCAAGGGCCTCAACGTCGCCAGGGTCGCACACGCCGAGGGGGCCTCCGTCCTCGCGCTGACCACGGCCGGCGGTCCGGTCGGCGCGGAGTTCGCCGCGGAGCTCACGGCCAGCGGGGTGCCCCATGTGCTCGTGCCCGTCGCGGCCGACACGCGTCGCAGCATCGCCCTCGTCGACGAGGCCGCGGGCGACACCACGATCGTCAACGAGCGAGGGGTGAACCCGACCGATGCCGAGTGGGGCGGACTCCTCGCGGAGGTCGTCGACCGGCTTCCCGGCACCGGGGTCCTCGTCGTCTCCGGGAGTCTTCCGCCCGGGGCGCCGGAGTCGCTCGTGCCGATGCTCGTCGCGGTGGCTGCGGACGCCCGCGTCCCGGTGATCGTCGACACCTCCGGCCCGGCCCTCCTGCGCGCTGCCGACGCCGGGGCGACCGTGCTCAAGCCCAACGCCGCGGAGCTCGCCGAGGCCACCGGCATCGACGACCCCGTCGAAGGCGCGCGCTCGCTGCTGGCCCGGGGTGCCGAGCTCGTGCTCCTGTCGCTCGGTGCCGACGGCATGCTCGCGGTCACCGCGACCGATCTCCTGCACGCCCGACTCGACGAGCCGCTCTCCGGCAACCCGACCGGGGCCGGAGACGCCGCGGTCGCGGCCTGCGCCGTGCTCACCGCGGAGGGCGAGCGCGACCCCGAGGTCATCCTCCGTCGCGCGACCGCGTGGTCGGCAGCCGCCGTCCTCATGCCGCTCGCCGGCGACATCTCCCCCCGCTGGCGCGCGCTCGAGGAGCAGCTTCGCGTCTCCCGCCCCGACCCCGCCTCGTTCCGGAAGGACCCTTCGTGACCCTCGTCTCCGCTCGGGAGCTCGTCTCCGCGGCTGCCACCGCCGGCACCGGCATCGGCGCGTTCAACGTCATCCATCTGGAGACCGCGGAGGGCCTCGTCCGAGCCTCCGCGCTCGCACAGCTCCCCGTGATCGTGCAGATCTCGCAGAACTGCGCCGACTACCACGGCGGTCTGGAACCGATCGCCCTCGCGACGCTCGCCGCGGCACGACGCGCGGAGACCCCGGTGGCGGTGCACCTCGATCACGCGGAGCGGCCGGAGCTCGTCGACGAGGCCGTGGCCCTCGGCTTCGGCTCGGTCATGTTCGACGGCGGCGCGCTGCCCTACGACGAGAACGTGGCGCTGACAGCCGAGGTCGCCGCCCGGGCCCGCGAGGCGGGGGTGTACGTGGAGGGCGAGCTCGGCGAGGTGGGCGGGAAGGACGGCGCCCACGCCCCCGGGGTACGCACCGATCCGGACGAGGCGCGGGCGTTCGTGGCCGCCACCGGCGTGGACGCCCTCGCGGTGGCCGTGGGGTCGTCGCACGCCATGACCGACCGCACGGCCTCCCTCGACCTCGACCTCATCGCCCGCCTGCGTGCGGCTCTGCGCGGGGCTGCCGCGGACGGGACCGACGTGCCCCTCGTGCTGCACGGCTCGTCCGGGGTGGCCGACGCCGTGATCGCCGATGCCGTGCGCGCCGGGATGACGAAGGTCAATGTCTCCACCCACCTCAACGGCTTCTTCACACGGGCGGTCCGCGAGGTGCTCGCCGCCGACGAGCGCCTGGTCGACTCCCGCAAGTATCTCGCTCCCGCCCGCGCGGCCCTCGCGGACGAGGCCGCCCGGATGCTGCGACTGTTCGCCCTGCTGCCGTCGGAGAATCCCGCTCCGGTCGCAGAGGTTCCGGGCACGGCTGCGACCTCGACGCGGAACGACGACCGGTGAAGCGCGCGGCCCGACTGCACGCAATCCTCGACCTCCTCGCGGCGGACGGCGAGGTGACGGTGGAGGAGCTGGTGGAGCGGTTCGGTGCCTCTCCGGCCACCACCCGCCGCGACCTCGACTCCCTCGCCGAGCAGCGGCTGCTCACCCGCACGCACGGCGGTGCCGTGGCCCAGACCGTCGCCTATGAACTGCCGCTCCGCTACAAGAGCCATCTCCGCACGCACGAGAAGGAGAGCATCGCGCAGACCGCGGCGGCGCTCGTCACCCCCGGCATGGTGGTCGGCCTCTCCGGCGGCACGACGACCACCGCCATCGCGGCCGCGCTCGCCGCCCGCGAGGACCTGGCGGCGGAGGGCGGGATCACGGTGGTCACCAATGCCGTGAACATCGCCGCCCAGCTCGCCACCCGGCCGGAGATGAAGGTGGTCGTCACGGGCGGGGTCATCCACTCGCGCACCTACGAGCTCGTCGGCCCGTTCGTCGAGCAGCTCCTCCGCGGGGTGCGGCTGGACATCGCGTTCATCGGCGTGAACGGGATGGACGCGGCAGCCGGGGCGACCACGCAGGACGAGCGCGAGGCGGCGGTGAACCGGATGATGGCGGAGCGGGCGCGGCGGGCGGTCGTCGTGACCGACGGCAGCAAGCTCGGGGCCGAGGCCTTCTCCACCGTCGGCGGGCCGGAGCTCTTCGCCACGGTCATCACGGATCGAGGGGCCGACGGGGCCGCCGTCGACGCGCTGCGCGCTGCGGGCTACACGGTCCTCCTCGCCTGAGGCCTCCGGCCGCACGCGGACGCCCCGAGGGCCTCGGCGTCCCCAGATCGCCGAGGCCCTGCGGGAGCATCGCGGCTGCATACCGCGACGCTCCCGGAGCAGATGGTGTCCGTCTCGTCTTCCCGCTCCCCAGCGGCGTTTCCCCAGAACCGACGGCGCCTCCCTCGTGCCTCTCCCTTCGAGGCCATTCGCTCGACACCTTCCGAAGAACAGGAGAAGGCGGGTGCGATTCTGATACCCCGATCCGGGAAAAAAGTCAGAATCCGTTGCCGTGACACTGGAACGGGGCGGAAACCCCCGTCCTGAGCGCGGCGCTCGCCAGGGCGTCGGCGGGGGACGCGCCGCCGGCGAGGCCCTCGTGGACCGCGGTCAGGAGCTCGCACGCGTCGTCGTCCGGCACCGTGACGGGAGCCGCGATCACCGCCTCCGCGCCCGCGTGCAACCACACGCGCGTCATGCCCAGGGCCTCCTCGCCCCAGCGCACGGAGGACCGACCCAGCTCGCACGCCGAGAGGATCACGGTCCGCGGCACCCGGGCGATGAGGTCGACGTCGTAGCCGAAGAGCACGCCGTCGGCGAGTTCGAACCCGGAGAACAGCGGATTGTCGACCGCGTGACGCCCGTGCGCGGCGATGTGGAGCACGTCGACGGAGGCCGCCAGCTCGGTGGCGGCGGTGACGGTCGCTGCCGCGGCGCGGAGCGAATGTGTCGTTCCCCGCCCCGTCCACGATCCCGCCGCCCTCTCGATCTCCTCGGCTGCTCGGGGCACCCGCGGCCCGGCCGCGAACCCCACCCTCGGGTCCGAGACGGCGGTCGTCGCGCCGTGGAGCCACCGCGACACGGAGGTCGCGAGGGTGAACGGTACCCCCTGCATGCCCGGCAGCATCGCCCAGGGCACCCCGCCGAGGATGCCGGGAACAGTGAGCACGAATCGCTCGGCACCTGCGGCGGCGCGGCGCATCGGTCCGAGCAGCTCGTCGTCGAGGGCCGCGAGGCGCGCTGCCAGAGCGCGGGCGGTCACCGGTCCCATCGCGCCGCCCCGTGTGAGCGCGGCCATGTCGAGGTCGGCGCGCAGGCCGTCGAGGGCGGTCCGCACTCGCGGCCAGGACAGGTCGACGAGGGCCGCGCCGCCGGGCTGCACCACCACCCCGTGCAGCCCGGAGCCGGTGTAGACGTAGGCGAGCACCGCCGAATCGGCGGGCAGGAGCGCCGAGGTCTCGGCCAGGGTTCGCCGCTCTCTCGTCGCGCCGGAGCCGGTGGCGGACCACTGCCGCTCCCGCACCCGGTCGCGGAGCGCGCGAACGGTGGGGTCGGTCGTCCAGTCCGCCCCGGCGTGGTCGGCGCGCAGCATCCGGAGTTCGGCGAGGTCGGCAGCGAGGGCGTCGTCGCGCGGCGGACGCACCGGGGCGACCTGCTGACTGAGGTGTCGGGCGCGCTCGGACCACTCGAAGAGCGTGGCAGGGTCGCGGCGGCGGACGGCCGCGGCGAGGCCCGTGAACACGAGATCGCTGGCGTGCATGGCGACGGAGGCCTGGAGGTCGAGAGCCCCGAAGGACCGCTGCCACGCGGACAGCAGGTCGAGACCCTCCGCGGCCGCCCGCAGAGCCTCCGCGTCGCGACCGCGTGCGGCCGCGCGGGCGGCGCGGACCTCCTGGGCCCGGAGCCGCAGCGGTGTCGGGGCGGAAGGGGGGACACGAGGGAGGCGTCCGTCGCCGTCCCGGCGCGCGGCCAACCGGAGAGCCGTGGCCTCCGTGCGGAAGCCGCACCGGTCGCGCTGCTGTGCCACCCGGTCGAGGGCCGCCGCGTCCACGGGGCGATCGGGCCGGATCCACTGTCGGGCTTCCAGCCCCACCGCCGCGGCGCGGGCCGCCCCGCCGCTGCTGCCGAGG
>NZ_RBLT01000074.1:0-5185 GCF_003989315.1 Microbacterium sp. HSID17254 | reverse complement strand
ACGGTCTGCGCCGGGAACTCCACCGACGCCAGATCGGCATGATCGCCGTGGGCGGCGCGATCGGGACCGGGCCGCTCCTCGGCTCCGGGCTCGCGCTCTCCCTCGCCGGACCGGCGGTGATCCTCGCCTACGTGGTGGCACCCGTCCGAGCGCTGGTCCTGGCCTACGCGCTGGCCGAGATGGTGGTGCGCCACCCCGAGCCCGGGGGATTCCGGCCCATCACCCAGCGCTACCTCGGGCACGGTGCCGGCTTCGCGCAGCGCTGTATGTATTGGGCCGCGCAGGTCGTGAACTTCGGCAGCGAGGTCGTCGCGGCCGGGCTCTACCTGACGTTCTGGTATCCCGACCTGCCGCGGAGGATCCGGGTCGTCGGGTTCTCGGTCGTGGTGCTCGCGGTCAACGCGGGCGCGGTCCGCTTCTTCGGTGAGACCGAGTACTGGTTCGCGATGATCAAGGTCGTGACGATCGTGGCGTTCATCGCCGTCGGCCTCGTCGCGATCGTGTTCGGTCTGCCCGGGCAGCAGCCCGCGGGCCTCGGCGCGCTCACCGCGCACGAGATCGTCGCGGCGGACGACACCGCCCACCAAGGCGCCGGGCCGACGGTCGCGGTGCCACAGCGCCATCGGCGCAGGACCCGATACCGGCTGCTGCCGGCCCTTGTCGCGCTTCTAGAAAGACGTCAACCAGGCCCACGTCCGCCGCCGCGGCCCGGGCGAGCGTGCCAACGTCCAGCTGAAGAACTGGCGGGTCCTGTACAAGGTCTGCGTCAGTCCCAACACCGCCTACAAGCTCATCGCCGCAGTTCAGACCCTCATGATCGCCAACACCTGACCAGGTTGGCAAAGGCTCACTGGCTCACACCCACCGCGGCTGGTCGGCGGGACACGGACGCTATCGCTGAGAGCGTGTTTGGAAATGGTGGGCATGTCGGGATGCCTGGCCCTGCGGGGGTGGTCCATCGTGTCTGTCGTGCAGGAACGACCGCGTCGGTACCCCTCGGACACCAGTGATGCCCAGTGGGTGGTGATCGAGCCGTTGTTGCCGCCGATCGCCCGTCGGGGTCGTCGGATCGCTCATGCGCGTCGGGACGTGCTGGACGCGATCTTGTATGTGGTGCGTACCGGGTGTGCCTGGCGGGCGTTACCGGTGGACTTCCCGCCCTGGCAGACCGTCTACTGGTACTTCAACCAGTGGGAACAGCAGAAGGTCACCGAGAAGATCCTCCCGATCGTGCGCAGTCAGCTACGCATCGCCGAGGGTCGGGATCCGGAGCCGAGCGCCGGGATCATCGACTCCCAGTCCGTGCGTGGCGCCGACACCGCCGACACCGTCGGCGACGATTCCCGCGGCTATGACGCCGGGAAGAAAATCAACGGCCGGAAACGGTTCATCATCACCGACACCCTCGGGCTACTGCTGGTCACCATGGTGTTCCCTGCCAGCACGCAGGACCGCGACGGCGCCACCTCGGTCCTGCTCGCTCTCTACCTACAAACCCGGGTCCGGCACGTCTTCGCCGACGCCGGGTTCACCGGCCGCCTGATCAGCTGGGCGCACACCCTGCTGCGTACCCGTCTCGAGATCGTCCGCAAAACGGCAGGCCAACGCGGCTTCGTCGTCATCCCCCGACGCTGGGCGGTCGAACGCACCTTCGCCTGGCCTGAGTTGCACAGGTTTAGTGCCCCGGCGCGGTGATGGTGGGGAGCCGGTCGAGAATGGCACGCGCGCCGCTGGTGATCTGCGGGGCGGCGGTGATCGGGTGACCGCCGACGTCGACTCGGACGGTTCGTAGTGGGCGCAGGGCTGTGACCAGCTTCTTGATGGTCACGCCTGCCGCGTCCTGGAGGTGTCGGGAGACCGCGAGGGCGGCGAAGACGACGGTGAGGTGGGCTTCGATGGCGTCGCGTTCGCGGTGGAAGATCGGTCGGGCTCGCAGGTCGGACTTGGCCATGCGGAAGCTGGCCTCGACCTGCCACAGGTCGTGGTAGGCGGCCACGACCTTGTGCCCGTCCATGGTGGACTCGGCCAGGTTGGTGACGTAGCCCTTCAACCCGGCGAGCTGGCGGGCGCGTTCGACCAGGCCCCAGTCGACCTCGGTGCCGGTGGAGGCGATGCGGACGAAGCGGTCCTTCTTCAACGGCCGGGTGCCGGCGGCGACCTTCTCCGCGCGGTCGACCATGGCGTTGATCGCCCGGTCATCGTGTTTGTGGCGGGCGAAGCGGTACTGGTAGACGACCCGCCGGCTCCGTTTCGCCTTCCCTGTCCCCATGTCGCGGCGCGACTCCAGAACCTGGCCGTCGTCGAAGGCGTTGCCGTGACGCTCGACGTGCGCGGCCAGATCGTAGGGCGCCTTGCTGATCCTCGACCCCACGATGAAGGAGAACCCGTTGTCCTCCAACGCGTTCAGGTTCGACGCGGACAGCATTCCGGCATCGGCGACGACCACCATGTCCTCCACGTCATGCCGTTTGCGGAAGTCCTCCAGAACGGGTAGCAGAGTGGTCGTCTCGGCCTTGTTGCCCTCGAAGCAGCGGACCTCGAGCGGGAACCCGGACGGGTCGACGAGCAGCCCGACCTGGATCTGCGGGTCGACCCGGCGTTCCTTGCTCATCCCTACCTTGCGCAGCGTGTCCTCGTGCTCGACCTCGAAATGCAGCGTGGTCACGTCATAGAGCACCAGCGACGCCGCCCCCACCCGCGAGGCCACGGTGCAGGCGGCGGCTAGGACGGCCCGGCAGTCCTTGTCGCTGCAGCGGCGCAGCGCCGCGGGGAAGGTGTTGCGAGGCGGCGCGACCACCCCGAGTTCATCGAGGACCCCGACCGCGGCAGAGGTGCTGGTGGGCTCCACGATCCGGGCGAGCGCGAGCGCCCGGAACACCTCCTCGGCGAGCTGGTCGAACCCCAACCGGCGGTAGGCATCGCACAGTACGTTCCACAGGACCTCGCTCGCCGACCCGGTCACGACCGCGCCCGCCGCGCCCCCGGTGGCAGGGGCGTCGAGGTCGAGGGCCTGCTGACCTGCATGGATGCGATCCCGCGCTGAGGCGATCAGCACTGCGAGCTCGGCGTAATCGTGAGCGGAACCGACGTGGGCGACGATCCGCCGGACCCCGTGGCGCTTCTCCACGATCTGCACCGCCGTCGCCCCGGACGCCGTCTTCACCTTCCGGACGAACACCACCCGAGACTACCGATTAGTGCCCCAGATCCCGACCCCACAGCCCGCTGACCAGCAACGACACCTCACAACCCCCGACTAACTGTGCAACCCAGGCCAGACGGTGCCGTTTCCGGCCTGCCACTACCGCCCTGCCGGGGCCGTGGACGGGCGGGTCGGGGCCTGCGTGATGGGTGCACCCGATCACCGCCGGCGGGACACACCGATCACCGAAACCGGGCACCTCGATCACCCAGAGTGAGTGAACAACGGCCGGTGAATAGAATGATCGCCGTGCTCACTTCATCGCCACCCACCCGGCCGCCGGGCCGGGCTCGTGCGGCGCTGGTCATCGCCCGCCAAGATTTCGATCTGCCTGGTAAGGACCTTCACCGGGCCGCGGAGGTACTCACCGGGCACTTCACCGGGCTGCTGCACCGCGGCGTTCTGTCCCGCGCGGTCGCCGAGGTGATCGAGAACCCGGCCCGCTGGGGCCACAAGCGTCACATCCTCACCGTGCAGATCGACGTCGTCGCCCGCGACACCGTCGCCGGGCTCGCGACCGCGCTCAACACCATCCGCGACGGTTTCCGCCTGCTCCCGGCCGCGCTGCCCGACCAGTTCATCACCACCGAGATCGAACACCTCGCCAGCAGGATCATCGGCGCCGACGACCTCCAGGTCACCACCCACCACGACAGCCGCACCGGCGGCGATCGCCGAGCGCACCAGTCCCTCAGTACAGGGCGTCTCCCGGCGCGACCACCGCGGCCAAGGTGAACGGGAACGCCTTTACCGATGCCCCGGAGCCTGTGAGGTCGCAGTGCCGGGGACCATCGGGTTGCCGTTGGCGGTGTCGGCGGGGATGGCTTGGATGACGTCCCAGTGCTCGACGATCTTCCCGTTCTCCACGCGGAAGAAGTCCGCGACCGCGGACCGCTTCCCGTCCTTCTCGATGGACTCGGCATGCACCACCACGATGTCGCCTTCGGCGACCACGCGGCCGATTCTGAATGTCACCCCGTCTTTCACATACGGGCCCATCGTGTCCACGAACGCCGCCCGCCCGTTGGGGACCTGCGGATTGTGCTGGATGTAGCTCTCCGCGACATAGATCTGCGACGCCCCGGCAACGTCGCGGTGGACGAACGCTTGGGTGTAGAAATCGGTGACCAGCTTCGCGTTACTCCCGACCGGCACCGGAGCCGACGTCGAAACCGGTGACGCCGACTCCGCAGGATGGGCATGTCCAGCGTGCTCCTGCTCACCCGAGCTGCACCCCGCAGCAGCCAGCAGCACCGCTGCCCCTGCGACAATCCTCAGCACCCGTCGTGCCCCTGCCTGCCGTTTCATCCTTGCCTGCCGTGTCATCGTTGTTGTACTCATCACCCGGTGTCCGTACCGCATCCCGCACCGGACTACTGCGAACCACTGACCATCTTCACCCGTGCGAGGCACCGTGGCCTGCCTCCGGAACCGGATCATCCGGTGCTTCTGGCTGCAGGGCCGCGCGCCAGGCCAGGTCTTCGGTGCGGGCGCGGTCGAACCACGGCCGCCACTCGACAGTTTCCAGCCGCCGTCCGGGGTCCCGTCCGGGGGCTCGGTGGTCGGGGCGGTCGCAGAAGCCGCCGCGGGCCGCATCGGGTGCGGCGAACGCGGTGAAGGCATGTGCCACCCAGCGGGTGTGCCACTCCGCGGCCTGGAAACCGGAGCCGTGTGGGCCGTAGGCCTGCCGGTAGGCGGTGTGCAGCCAGGACAGGGTTTCGCGGCCCCAGGTGTGAGCGGGCTAGGGCGTGTCTCCTAAAGTGCGCAACCAGGTGACGATGGCCTTCAGTGCAACTCCGCCGCGGAAGGTCAGCGCGAGCTTGTCGGAGCGGGTGGCGAGGCCGCGCCACTGATTGACCTCGCAGAACCCGCGTTTGCCGACGTTGCGGGCGCGGGAGGCAGCGCGGTCGAAGGCCGGGGGGCGGCCGCCGCGTGTGCCGCGTGGTGTGCGTGGACTCGTGCGTCCCAGCGGCATCGGGCGGG
>NZ_RBLT01000073.1:0-5360 GCF_003989315.1 Microbacterium sp. HSID17254 | reverse complement strand
TCGGCGGCCATAGCGTGAGGGAAACGCCCGGTCACATTCCGAACCCGGAAGCTAAGCCTCACAGCGCCGATGGTACTGCAGGGGGGACCCTGTGGGAGAGTAGGACACCGCCGGACTCCTTTTAGTCAAGAAGGCCACCCAATGCTGGGTGGCCTTCTTGCGTTAACGCGCAGGTGCCGCGTCAGCGGGCGAGACGCGCCTCGAGCGTCGCCGCTGTCTCGCGCACCGCGTTCGCGAGTACGACCTCCGCACCGTCGGCGTCGGCCCAGGTGACCGCGACCGCGGCGACCGGCCAGTCGGCGACGTCGCGCACGACGGCGCCCACCGAACGCAGACCTTCCGCGACCTCCCCGTCCTCCGTCGCATACCCCCGAGAGCGTACGTCCCGGAGGAGTTCGCGCAGCTCCCCGGGGTGGCGGGGACCTCGTCCGGTGCGGTCGGAGAATGCCGACGCCGCCGGGTACAGCGCGCGTACCTGTTCGCGGGGGAGAGCGGCGAGCATCGCCCGCCCGGTCGCCGTCAGGTGCGCGGGGAGGCGCACGCCGACGTCGGTCACCAGGGCGGGCCGCCGCGGCGCGCGCTCTTCGACGATGTAGAGCACATCCCCGCCGCTCATGACCGCCAGGTGCGCGCTCACCGCGAGCTGGTCGGAGAGAGCGGCGATGAGCGGCCGGCCGAGTCGCGCCAACGGCTGCTGCCGTGCATAGCCCCCCGCCAGCTCGAACGCCGATGTCCCGAGCCCCCACCGGCGCTCCTCCCGGAGGTGGAGCACGAAGCCGTGGGCAGCGAGCGTGCGCAGCAGGTGATAGACCGTCGATCGCGGAAGAGCCAGCTCGCGGGCGATCGCGGACGCGGCCACCGGCGCCGGCCGGCCCGCCAAGTAGCTCAGGATGCGCAGGGTCTGCGCCGCGGCAGGCACCTGGGCGTGAGCGGTCTCGGAGATGTCTGGGATCACAGACACAGGTTGCCACGAAGCCGTGTGCACGTCGACCCCGCGGGTGTGGAATCGAGACATGAGCGATCCAGCCCCTGTCCTCGTCGGCGCCGCCCCTCTCTCCCCGGCGGAGGTCGTCCGCGTCGTCCGTCACGATGCGCCCGTCGTCGTCGACCCTGCGGCGCTGGCCAGGGTCGCCGAGACCCGGCGAGTGATCGACGGCCTCGCCGCGGACCCGCACCCGCACTACGGGGTGTCCACGGGCTTCGGCGCGTTGGCGACGACGTTCATCGCTCCGGAACGGCGACTGCAGTTGCAGGCGAGTCTCATCCGCTCCCACGCCGCGGGAACCGGCGCCGAGGTCGAGCGGGAGGTCGTACGCGGGCTCCAGCTGCTGCGCCTGCAGACGCTCGCGTCCGGCCGCACCGGGGTTCGCCCCGTCGTGGTCGAGACGTACGCCGCGCTGCTCAACGCGGGCATCGTGCCGGTGGTCCGCGAGTACGGCTCGCTGGGGTGTTCCGGGGATCTCGCGCCCCTTGCCCACATCGCCCTCGCGGCCATGGGCGAGGGCGATGTGCGTGACAGCGCGGGCCGGCTCTTCCCGGCGGCGGACGCCCTCGCGGACGCCGGCATCGCACCGCTCACGCTCGTGGAGAAGGAGGGCCTCGCCCTCATCAACGGCACGGACGGGATGCTCGGCACGCTGGTGCTCGCGCTCCACGACCTGGAGACGCTGCTCCTGACGGCGGATGTGGCGGCGGCGATGTCGGTGGAGTCGCAGCTCGGCACCGATGCGGTGTTCGCCGCCGATCTCATGGCGCTGCGTCCGCAGGCGGGGCAGGCGGTATCCGCCGGTCACCTCCGGGCGCTGCTCGCCGGGTCGCCGATGGTCGCGAGCCACAAGGGCCCGGAAGACGGCCGTGTCCAGGACGCGTACTCCCTGCGCTGCTCGCCGCAGGTGCACGGCGCCGCGCGCGACACGCTCGGGTATGCCGAAATGATCGCGGAGCGCGAGCTCTCCAGCGTCATCGACAACCCGATCATCACCCTCGATGGCCGCATAGAGTCGAACGGCAACTTCCACGGGGCGCCCGTCGCGGCGGTCCTCGACTTCCTGGCGATCTCGATCGCCGACGTCGCCTCCGTGTCCGAGCGGCGCACCGACCGCGCGCTGGATCCGGCCCGCAGCCACGGGCTCCCGCCGTTCCTCGCGGCGGAGGTCGGGGTCGATTCCGGGCTGATGATCGCGCAGTACGCGGCGGCCGGCATCGTCTCCGAGCTCAAGCGTCTCGCGGTTCCCGCCTCGGTCGACTCCATCCCCTCCTCGGCGATGCAGGAGGACCACGTTTCGATGGGCTGGGCCGCAGCACGGAAGCTGCGTCGGGCGATCGACGGCCTCTCCCGCGTCCTCGCGATCGAGATCCTCACCGCCGCCCGCGCGCTGGATCTCCGCGCGCCGCTCGAGGCGGGGCCGGCGACCGGCGCCGTGCGCGATCTCGTCCGCACGGTCGCAGCAGGCCCCGGCCCTGACCGCCACCTCTCGCCCGAGATGGAAGCCGTGACCGCCCTCGTCCAGTCGGGTGCCGTCGCCCGTGTCGCAAAGGAGCACATGCATGACTGAGGAGAACGCAGCGCGCACGGTACGCGCAGCCCGCGGTGCCGAGCGCACCGCCAAGAGCTGGGGCGCCGAGGCGGCCAAGCGCATGCTCATGAACAACCTCGATCCCGAGGTCGCCGAGCACCCGGAAGACCTCGTGGTCTACGGCGGGACGGGCAAGGCGGCACGCAGCTGGGCGGCGTACGAGGCGATCGTCCGCACGCTCGACGAGCTGGAGCCGGATGAGACGCTGCTCGTCCAGTCCGGGAAGCCCGTGGGCGTGTTCCGCACCCACGAGTGGGCGCCGCGCGTGCTCATCGCCAACTCGAACCTCGTCGGCGATTGGGCGACCTGGCCGGAGTTCCGCCGCCTGGAGGAGCTGGGACTGACCATGTACGGCCAGATGACCGCGGGCTCCTGGATCTACATCGGCACGCAGGGCATCCTGCAGGGGACGTACGAGACGTTCGCCGCGGTCGCCCGTTCGCTCGGGCGCGATTCCCTGCGGGGGACGCTGACACTGACGGCCGGTGCGGGCGGGATGGGCGGGGCGCAGCCCCTCGCCGTGACCCTCAACGAGGGCGCGGTCCTGATCGTGGACGTCGACGAGACGCGGCTGGCCCGCCGTGTGGAGCATCGGTACCTCGACGAGTACACCACCGACCTCGATGCGGCGGTGGCCCGGGTCGTCGCGGCGAAGGACGCCGGTCACGCCCTCTCGGTCGGCGTCGTGGGCAACGCCGCGGAGATCTTCCCCGAGCTCCTGCGGCGGGGCGTGCCGATCGACGTGGTCACCGACCAGACCAGCGCCCACGACCCCCTCGCGTACCTGCCGATCGGTGTCGACGTGGCCCGGTGGAAGGATGAGGCGGCGCGCGATCCCGAGGAGTTCACCCGGCGGTCGAGGGAGTCCATGGCCGCCCACGTCGCCGCGATGGTCGGCTTCCAGGACGCGGGGGCGGCGGTCTTCGACTACGGCAACTCGATCCGCGCGGAGGCGCAGCTCGGCGGCTTCGACCGGGCGTTCGCGTTCCCCGGATTCGTCCCCGCCTACATCCGCCCGCAGTTCGAGGAAGGGCGAGGACCGTTCCGCTGGGTGGCGCTGTCCGGAGACCCGGAGGACATCTTCAAGACGGACCGCGCGATCGCCGAGCTCTTCCCCGAGGACATCGCCCTGCACCGCTGGCTCGACAAGGCGGGGTCGGCCGTCCACTTCGAGGGCCTGCCGGCGCGCATCTGCTGGCTCGGCTACCAGGAGCGGCACCTCGCCGGACTCAAGTTCAACGAGATGGTCGCCTCGGGAGAACTGTCCGCGCCGATCGTCATCGGCCGCGACCACCTCGACTCCGGTTCCGTCGCGTCCCCGTACCGGGAGACCGAGGCGATGAAGGACGGTTCCGACGCGATCGCCGACTGGCCGCTGCTCAACGCCCTCCTCAACACCGCCTCCGGGGCGTCGTGGGTGTCGCTGCACCACGGCGGCGGGGTGGGGATCGGACGCTCGATCCACGCCGGGCAGGTCACGGTGGCGGACGGTTCGGCCCTCGCGGCGGAGAAGCTCGCCCGTGTGCTGACGAACGACCCCGGCACCGGTGTCATGCGACACGTGGACGCCGGGTACGACCATGCCAAGGAGGTCGCGCGCGACCGCGGACTGAAGGTGCCGATGCTGTGACGACGACGCTCATCTCCGGGATCGGGGAGCTGACGACCAACGTCGCCGCCGAGGGCGACCCGACCGGCACGCTCCGCGAGGCGGCCGTGCTGATCGACGGCGCGCGGATCGCGTGGGTGGGCTCGTCCGCCACGGCTCCCGCGGCCGATGAGGTCGTCGACGCCGGGGGTCGGGCCGTGATCCCCGGATTCGTCGACAGCCACAGCCACCTCGTCTTCGGCGGCGATCGGGCGGCGGAGTTCGAGGCGCGCATGGCGGGGCAGCCGTACGCGGCGGGCGGCATCCGGTCGACGGTCCAGGCGACGCGGGCGGCGACCGACGACGAGCTCCGCGCCCGACTGCACGGGTTCATCGAGGAGCTGCGGACGCAGGGCACCACCACGGTCGAGATCAAGAGCGGCTACGGTCTCGCCGTCGCGGAGGAGGAGCGCCTCGTGCGCTTCGCCGCCGAGGTGACGCCGGAGGTCACGTTCCTCGGTGCGCACGTGGTCCCGGTCGAGTATGCCGACGATCCCGATGCCTATGTCGACCTCGTCGTGGGGCCGATGCTCGACGCCTGCGCCCCGCACTCCCGGTGGATCGACGTCTTCTGCGAGACCGGCGCCTTCACGGTGGCGCAGGCACGGCGGATCCTGGAGGCGGGCATCACCCGGGGTCTCGCTCCTCGGGTGCATGCGAGCCAGCTCGGTCCGGGCGACGGCGTGCGAATGGCGGTCGAGCTGGGGGCGGCATCGGTGGATCACGGCACCTACCTCACCGACGCGGACATCGCCGCGCTCGCCGCGTCGGACACGGTGCTCACGCTGCTACCCGGCGTGGAGTTCTCCACGCGCCAGCCCTATCCGGATGCGCGCAGACTCCTCGACGCGGGTGTGACAGTTGCGCTGGCGTGCGACACGAACCCGGGGTCCAGCTTCACGTCGTCCATGGCCTTCTGCATCGCCATCGCCGTGCGGGACATGGGCATGACCACGGCGGAGGCGGTCTGGGCCGCCACCGCCGGCGGGGCGCGGGCACTGCGGCGCGACGACATCGGCCGGATCGCCCCCGGGGCGCGCGCCGACCTTGTGCTGCTCGACGCCCCCTCCCGCGTGCATCTGGCGTATCGCCCGGGTGTGCCGCTGGTGCAGCGCGTCTGGAAGGACGGGGCGGCC
>NZ_RBLT01000072.1:0-5502 GCF_003989315.1 Microbacterium sp. HSID17254 | reverse complement strand
GTGATGGCTGGGTCGTGGGAGCATCCGATCCTTGAGAACTCAACAGCGTGCACTTGTCAAATGCCAAATTATCCTCGTCTAGCTTCGGCTGGGTGAGAATTCCTTTGGATCAAAGACCAACCTCTTTGTGGGGTTGGCAACGGATGAAGTCAGCAATGAATTCGTCTCTTTGGTCAGCATCAAACTCGCTGCGTTCCGGTTTTTCCCCGGTTCGTATGCATTTCTTTTTTACGGAGAGTTTGATCCTGGCTCAGGATGAACGCTGGCGGCGTGCTTAACACATGCAAGTCGAACGGTGAAGCAGGAGCTTGCTCTTGTGGATCAGTGGCGAACGGGTGAGTAACACGTGAGCAACCTGCCCCTGACTCTGGGATAAGCGCTGGAAACGGCGTCTAATACTGGATATGTGACGTGACCGCATGGTCTGCGTTTGGAAAGATTTTTCGGTTGGGGATGGGCTCGCGGCCTATCAGCTTGTTGGTGAGGTAATGGCTCACCAAGGCGTCGACGGGTAGCCGGCCTGAGAGGGTGACCGGCCACACTGGGACTGAGACACGGCCCAGACTCCTACGGGAGGCAGCAGTGGGGAATATTGCACAATGGGCGAAAGCCTGATGCAGCAACGCCGCGTGAGGGATGACGGCCTTCGGGTTGTAAACCTCTTTTAGCAGGGAAGAAGCGAAAGTGACGGTACCTGCAGAAAAAGCGCCGGCTAACTACGTGCCAGCAGCCGCGGTAATACGTAGGGCGCAAGCGTTATCCGGAATTATTGGGCGTAAAGAGCTCGTAGGCGGTTTGTCGCGTCTGCTGTGAAATCCCGAGGCTCAACCTCGGGCCTGCAGTGGGTACGGGCAGACTAGAGTGCGGTAGGGGAGATTGGAATTCCTGGTGTAGCGGTGGAATGCGCAGATATCAGGAGGAACACCGATGGCGAAGGCAGATCTCTGGGCCGTAACTGACGCTGAGGAGCGAAAGGGTGGGGAGCAAACAGGCTTAGATACCCTGGTAGTCCACCCCGTAAACGTTGGGAACTAGTTGTGGGGTCCATTCCACGGATTCCGTGACGCAGCTAACGCATTAAGTTCCCCGCCTGGGGAGTACGGCCGCAAGGCTAAAACTCAAAGGAATTGACGGGGACCCGCACAAGCGGCGGAGCATGCGGATTAATTC
Organism: Microbacterium sp. HSID17254; assembly: GCF_003989315.1. Taxonomy (NCBI): domain Bacteria; kingdom Bacillati; phylum Actinomycetota; class Actinomycetes; order Micrococcales; family Microbacteriaceae; genus Microbacterium; species Microbacterium sp. HSID17254. The sequence goes on along the minus strand of NZ_RBLT01000072.1, from coordinate 4,332 downwards.
GATGCAACGCGAAGAACCTTACCAAGGCTTGACATATACGAGAACGGGCCAGAAATGGTCAACTCTTTGGACACTCGTAAACAGGTGGTGCATGGTTGTCGTCAGCTCGTGTCGTGAGATGTTGGGTTAAGTCCCGCAACGAGCGCAACCCTCGTTCTATGTTGCCAGCACGTAATGGTGGGAACTCATGGGATACTGCCGGGGTCAACTCGGAGGAAGGTGGGGATGACGTCAAATCATCATGCCCCTTATGTCTTGGGCTTCACGCATGCTACAATGGCCGGTACAAAGGGCTGCAATACCGTGAGGTGGAGCGAATCCCAAAAAGCCGGTCCCAGTTCGGATTGAGGTCTGCAACTCGACCTCATGAAGTCGGAGTCGCTAGTAATCGCAGATCAGCAACGCTGCGGTGAATACGTTCCCGGGTCTTGTACACACCGCCCGTCAAGTCATGAAAGTCGGTAACACCTGAAGCCGGTGGCCTAACCCTTGTGGAGGGAGCCGTCGAAGGTGGGATCGGTAATTAGGACTAAGTCGTAACAAGGTAGCCGTACCGGAAGGTGCGGCTGGATCACCTCCTTTCTAAGGAGCATCTGACGCTTCGGCGTCCAGAACCCAGATCGAAGGCACACGTTCTTCGCTGGGAGCTCATGGGTGGAACATTTGACATGGCATCGAGATTGTTTCTCTGATTAGTACGCAGCTTGCTGCAGGAACGTCGGGGGGATGGGTTTCGGTGCCTGCACGCTGTTGGGTCCTGAGGGACCGGATGCGGGTCTTTCGGGATCTGGTCTGTACCTCTGGGCCTCTTGTTGTCTCTCCGGTTGGGGAGGTGGTGAGGGGTACCGCCCGTACTTTGAGAACTACACAGTGGACGCGAGCATCTTGCAACTGGTCTTTGATCAGTTGCGCAAGATGATCTTAAAGATCATTAGTCAATTTCTGATTCAGTTTTCGGACTGGTCGGGTTTTTGATTCAAACTCATGTGATTTCAAGTCTTTAAGAGCAAACGGTGGATGCCTTGGCATCTGGAGCCGAAGAAGGACGTAGCAATCTGCGATAAGCCTCGGGGAACTGATAAGCAAGTTTTGATCCGAGGGTGTCCGAATGGGGAAACCCCGCTGGGCGGCGTGCCGACCTAGTGACTCCCGCCTGAATATATAGGGCGGGTAGAGGGAACGTGGGGAAGTGAAACATCTCAGTACCCACAGGAAGAGAAAGCAACCGCGATTCCGTTAGTAGTGGCGAGCGAAACCGGATCAGGCTAAACCGAGTGTGTGTGATATCCGGCAGGAGTTGCATATTCGGGGTTGTGGGACTCACCAGTCAGTTCTGCCGAGCTGGCGACGTTACAGAAGCGTATAGACGAACGGTCTTGAAAGGCCGGTCATAGAGGGTGCCAACCCCGTAGTCGAAATGCGTGTTCTGGCGTGGAGAGTATCCCAAGTAGCACGGGGCCCGTGAAATCCCGTGTGAATCTGTCAGGACCACCTGATAAGCCTAAATACTCCCAGATGACCGATAGCGGACAAGTACCGTGAGGGAAAGGTGAAAAGTACCCCGGGAGGGGAGTGAAATAGTACCTGAAACCGTTTGCTTACAAACCGTTGGAGCACCCCTGGTAGGTGTGACAGCGTGCCTTTTGAAGAATGAGCCTGCGAGTTAGCGATATGTGGCGAGGTTAACCCGTGTGGGGTAGCCGTAGCGAAAGCGAGTCTGAATAGGGCGATTCAGTCGCATGTCCTAGACCCGAAGCGAAGTGATCTATCCATGGCCAGGTTGAAGCGACGGTAAGACGTCGTGGAGGACCGAACCCACTTAGGTTGAAAACTGAGGGGATGAGCTGTGGATAGGGGTGAAAGGCCAATCAAACTTCGTGATAGCTGGTTCTCTCCGAAATGCATTTAGGTGCAGCGTTGCGTGTTTCTTGCCGGAGGTAGAGCTACTGGATGGCCGATGGGCCCTACAAGGTTACTGACGTCAGCCAAACTCCGAATGCCGGTAAGTGAGAGCGCAGCAGTGAGACTGTGGGGGATAAGCTTCATAGTCGAGAGGGAAACAACCCAGACCACCAACTAAGGTCCCAAAGCGCGTGCTAAGTGGGAAAGGATGTGGAGTTGCTCTGACAACCAGGAGGTTGGCTTAGAAGCAGCCACCCTTGAAAGAGTGCGTAATAGCTCACTGGTCAAGTGATTCCGCGCCGACAATGTAACGGGGCTCAAGCACGCCACCGAAGTTGTGGCATTGACATTATTGGTAGGCCTTCGTGGTCCAGCCGTGTTGATGGGTAGGAGAGCGTCGTGTGGCCAGCGAAGCGGCGGTGGAAACCAGCCGTGGAGGCTACACGAGTGAGAATGCAGGCATGAGTAGCGAATGACGTGTGAGAAACACGTCCTCCGAAAGACCAAGGGTTCCAGGGTCAAGCTAATCTTCCCTGGGTAAGTCGGGACCTAAGGCGAGGCCGACAGGCGTAGTCGATGGACAACGGGTTGATATTCCCGTACCGGCGAAGAACCGCCCAAGCTAATCCAGTGGTGCTAAACGTCCGAGCCTTCACATCGTCGCCTTCGGGTGACACCGTGGAGGGGAGCACGTGACCCCATGCTGGTGCGGTTAGCGTATTAACAGGTGTGACGCAGGAAGGTAGTCCAAGCCAGGCGATGGTTGTCCTGGTGCAAGTGCGTAGGCCGAGTCGTAGGCAAATCCGCGACTCATACAGGCTGAGACACGATGCGGATAAAAAGTGGATGATCCTATGCTGCCGAGAAAAGCATCGACGCGAGGTTCTAGCCGCCCGTACCCCAAACCGACTCAGGTGGTCAGGTAGAGAATACCAAGGAGATCGAGAGAATCGTGGTTAAGGAACTCGGCAAAATGCCCCCGTAACTTCGGGAGAAGGGGGGCCTTCGACGTATTAGGACTTGCTCCGAAAGCGTTTGGAGGCCGCAGAGACTAGTGGGTAGCGACTGTTTACTAAAAACACAGGTCCGTGCCAAGTCGCAAGACGATGTATACGGACTGACGCCTGCCCGGTGCTGGAAGGTTAAGAGGACCGGTTAGCCGCAAGGCGAAGCTGAGAATTTAAGCCCCAGTAAACGGCGGTGGTAACTATAACCATCCTAAGGTAGCGAAATTCCTTGTCGGGTAAGTTCCGACCTGCACGAATGGCGTAACGACTTCCCAACTGTCTCAACCGCGAACTCGGCGAAATTGCATTACGAGTAAAGATGCTCGTTACGCGCAGCAGGACGGAAAGACCCCGTGACCTTTACTACAGCTTGGTATTGGTGTTCGGTGTGGCTTGTGTAGGATAGGTGGGAGACTTTGAAGCGGTGACGCCAGTTACCGTGGAGTCATTGTTGAAATACCACTCTGGTCACTCTGGATATCTAACTTCGAACCGTAATCCGGTTCAGGGACAGTGCCTGGTGGGTAGTTTAACTGGGGCGGTTGCCTCCCAAAAAGTAACGGAGGCGCCCAAAGGTTCCCTCAACCTGGTTGGCAATCAGGTGGCGAGTGTAAGTGCACAAGGGAGCTTGACTGTGAGACTGACAGGTCGAGCAGGGACGAAAGTCGGGACTAGTGATCCGGCAGTGGCTTGTGGAAGCGCTGTCGCTCAACGGATAAAAGGTACCTCGGGGATAACAGGCTGATCTTGCCCAAGAGTCCATATCGACGGCATGGTTTGGCACCTCGATGTCGGCTCGTCGCATCCTGGGGCTGGAGTAGGTCCCAAGGGTTGGGCTGTTCGCCCATTAAAGCGGTACGCGAGCTGGGTTTAGAACGTCGTGAGACAGTTCGGTCCCTATCCGCTGCGCGCGTAGGAAGTTTGAGAGGATCTGACCCTAGTACGAGAGGACCGGGTTGGACGAACCTCTGGTGTGTCAGTTGTTCCGCCAGGAGCACCGCTGATTAGCTACGTTCGGGATGGATAACCGCTGAAAGCATCTAAGCGGGAAGCCGGCCTCAAGATGAGACTTCCATACCTTCGGGTGAGAGGCTCCCAGCCAGACTACTGGGTTGATAGGCCAGATGTGGAAGCACGGTAACGTGTGCAGCTGACTGGTACTAATAAGCCGATGACTTGATAACACACCGTTTGTTGGTGCTTGCGTCCACTGAGTGGTTCTCGATGTACGGTCGAGAACTACCTTCAACAATGATTCATCATTGCTTTAGGTTTGATTGAAACATCAATAGTGTTTCGGCGGCCATAGCGTGAGGGAAACGCCCGGTCACATTCCGAACCCGGAAGCTAAGCCTCACAGCGCCGATGGTACTGCAGGGGGGACCCTGTGGGAGAGTAGGACACCGCCGGACTCCTTTTAGTC
>NZ_RBLT01000071.1:0-6426 GCF_003989315.1 Microbacterium sp. HSID17254 | reverse complement strand
GGCGGTGCGCGATGCGGCCGTCCGGCGAGGCCAGTGCGCCGACGATGTCGTCGGGTGCGGAGAGGTCGAGCGCGATGACCTGGACGGCACGCTGATCGAACTCGAGCATCACGGCGGGCTTCCCCGGCCGGGACTCCTGGCTGGGTCCGCTCTCCCGGATCACACCGTCGGCGAGCAGGTCGCGCACGACCTCGGAGACGGTGGGGCGGGCGAGGCCGGTGAGCCGGGACAGATCGGCGCGACTCAGGGCGGACTGCTCCATGAGGGTGCGGAGGACGAGGGCGCGGTTCCGCTCCCGGATACCGCGGGCGTGACCGTTGCCCGGTGGCTGCGCGGCTCGTGCCCGATCCGCGGGGCGCTCTAGGATCTGGGGGTAGCGCACGATGCTCCTCCCGATCGACGCTCGGGCTGACTAAGTTCAATGAATAAACTAACGGACCGAGCGTACGGAGCGGTACGCGCGCTGTCAATCGACGGACCTCGGCCCCGAGAAGGAACCCGCAGATGTTCACCCACGACGACGCGCTGGACACCCAGGCGGCGGTTCGGCGAGCGAACCTGCGACGGGCGCTCCAGCTCGTCTTCCAGGCCTCCGGTTCGCAGACCCGCGCCGGCATCGCGCGGGCGACCGGCCTCACGGCGGCGACCGCATCGTCCCTCGTCGCGGAACTCATCGAGCACCGGCTCATCGCCGAAGGCGAGCAGGCGGTGAGCACGGGGGGCAAGCGCGCGACCACGCTCAGCATCGACGCGGAGCACCACCTGATCCTCGTGCTCGTCGTGCAGCCGACCAGCGCGTACCTGGCGCTCGTCGCGCTCGACGGCTCCGAGGTCGAACGACGCAGCATCTCCTACACGATGCAGACGCGCGACCGGGTCCTCGACGAGACCGTCGCGGAGGTCGTCGCCGCAACCGGGTCGCGGCTGCTCGCGGTCGGTGTGCAGGTCCCGGGGACGACGGACGGCCGCACGGTGCTGGAGAGCGTGCAGCTGGAGTGGCACGAGGTGCCGCTGGCGGAGCGCTTCGAGAGCATCGCGGGTGTCCCGGTCCTCCTCGTCAACGACGTCGATGCCGAGGCCATCGCGGAGGCCGGGCTGGACGCCGCCCCCTCGGGCTACCGCCTGTTCATCCACAGCGGCGGGGGCATCGGCGCCGCGGTCACCCTCGACGGGGAGCTCGCGCCCGGACCCCGCGACCGTGCCGGGGAGATCGGGCACGTGCAGGTGGTGTTCGGCGATGCCGCCCGCCCGTGCCGCTGCGGGCGGCGCGGCTGCCTGGAGTCGGCGGCCGCGATGGGACCGATGGTCGGCGAGGAGTTCTCGGATGCCCTGGACGCGTCGGCGGTCCGCGCCCTCGTCGCCCGGGCGGATCAGACGCTGATCGACGACGGGGCGCGGGCGCTGGCCCGGGCCATCAAGCTCATCGGGGCGCTGCTCGATCCGATCGAGGTCGTCATCGGCGGCCCCGCGACGGAGCTCGGCCCCCGGTTCCTGGAGCGGGTGCGGGCCGAGAGCGGCTACCCCGCCCGCGGCACCGCCGACATCCCGATCCGGTACGCCGATCCGCGCGTCGCCCCCTCCGCCGGCCCCGCGCAGGCCGCCCTCACCGCCGTCCTCGGCGTGCGATGGAGCCCCGAGCAGCTCCGCGCCGGCGGCCCCCGCCCCTGATCCCGCCCCCGACCCGCCCCTGACCACTCCCGTCGGATGTTCCGGCTGCACGATCCGGGTACGGGCGCACGACCGGATCCGCCCGGAACCCCTGCCCGCGCGCCGCGGTCGTGCAGGGGCGCCGGACGGGAACCCGGGGGACGGGAACCGGGACGGGCTACTTCACGCTGCCGGCGGTGAGGCCGCCGACGAGACGCTTCTCGATGAGCATGAAGAGGATGATGACGGGCAGGATCGCGACGATCGAGACGCCGAACACGTACTGCCAGCTCGTCTCGTACTGACCGACGAACTTCGTGAGCGCGACCGACAGCGGCTGGTTCTTGTCCGTCGACAGGATCACCAGCGAGGCGGCGAACTCGTTCCAGCAGGCCACGAACGTGAACACGATCGCGGTGACGATGCCCGGCCAGACGAGCGGGAGGTTGATCCGGAACAGGACCGTCAGGCGCCCGGCGCCGTCGATCTGCGCCGCCTCGTCGACCTCCTTGGGGATGCCGGCGAAGAACGAGTGCATGATCCACACGGCGAACGACAGGTTGAAGGCCGCGTTGATGAAGATCATCGCGGTCCAGGTGTCGCCGAGGCCGAGGACGGTGAACTGCCGGAACAGGCCCGACGTGAGCACCGCCGGCTGCAGCATCTGCGTCACGATCACGAGGAACAGGAACACCATGCGGCCGGGGAACCGGAACCGGGCCGTGTAGTACGCCGCCGGGAGCGACACGAGCAGCACCAGGAGCGTCGCGAACACGGAGATGACGATGGTCGAGACGAGGTTGTACGGCAGCGGCGTCTCGGGCGTCGACCACATCGTGAGGTAGTTCTCCCAATGCCACTCCACCGGGAGGTAGGTCGGGTCGACCGAGCGGATCTGCGCCTTCGTCTTCACCGATCCGAAGAACATGATGAGGTACGGCAGCACGAAGATGGCGAGCACGAGGAACCCGGCGGCGGTGCGCAGGATCACCCGGGGGAGCGTCACCTGATCCGCGGTGTAGCGGCGCCGGCGGCTGGGGATCGGCGGGGTGCGTCGTCCGCGGGAGTCGGCGGTGGTCACGAGGGCGGTCTCGGTCACGGTCATGATCAGACCTCCTTCATGGGCTTGACGATCTTGACGTAGGCCGCGACGATTGCGATCACGATGAGGAAGGCCACGACCGACAGGGCGCTCGCGACGTCGACCTTCTTCTGCAGCTCGATGTATTTGAAGATGAGCGTCATGATCGTGTCGGCGCCGTAGCCCGGGATCGACCCGGTCATCACCTTGAGGATCGGCAGCGAGTTGAAGACGTTGATGATGTTGATGAGGATCGCCACGGCGAGGGCGCTCCGCAGCTGCGGCAGGACGATCGACCAGTAGGTGCGGGCCGCTCCGGCGCCGTCCATCTTGGCGGCCTCGATCGCATCGGCGGGGACGGACTGCAGCCCCGCGAGGATCGTGTAGGTCGTGAAGGGCAGCGACACGAACACCGCGATGACGATGGACCAGGCGAACGCCGTCGTCGGGTTCTTCGTCCAGCCGTAGCCCACCGCGTCGTCGGAGAGCCCGATGTCGTAGAGGAACTTGTTGAAGACCCCGAAGTACGGCTCGAGGCTGTAGTAGAAGACCATCGTGGTCATCACCACGGACGCGGCCCACGGCACGATGACCGCCATCCGCACGAGCTGGCGACCCGGGAACGCCTTGTTGAGGATCTGCGCGAGTCCGAGCGAGATGACGACCGTGAACAGCACGACCGACACGACCCACACGATCGTGCGGACGAAGATCGGCCAGAACTCCGGGAACGTGAAGACGGTCACGAAGTTGTCGAAGCCGACCGAGCCCTTGTCCAGGCCCGACAGCGAGATGTCGCGGGTGGAGTTGAAGAACATGACGCCGGCGGGGAACAGCACCACGCCGATGATGAGCACCAGCGCGGGGGCGATCCACGGCAGCGCCTGCAGGAGGTCCCGCCCGCCGGGGCGACCGCGCACGGCCGTCCCGGCGTCCGGGGTGCGGGGGCGGCCGGTGGCCGCCCCCGCGAGGTTCGAGGATTCTGTCGTCTGGCTCATGGGGGATTCCCGAACCTCTCCGTTCCGCGGGTCAGCCCGCGTCCACCTGGTCCTGGATCTGCTTCAGCACATCGGCGGCCGGCTGATCCTGGATCTGTCCGAACAGCGACTTGAAGGCGCCGTCCGCGGCCGACCACTTCGGGTTGGTCGACGGGTAGAACTGCGCGTCGGGCAGCACGTCGAGGAACGGCTTGAGGGCCTCCTCGCCGGACAGCTCCTCGGCGCCGGACTTCGTGACGGGGAGGAAGCCCTCCGCCTGCACCCACGGCACGTAGACCTCGGGCGAGTAGAAGTAGTCGAGGAACTTCGTGATCGCCTCCTGCTTGTCGCCGTCGTTCTCGAACGCCATGAGCTGGTCCATGACGCCGAGGGTGAACGGCGAGCCGTCCTCGGTCGGGATCGGGACGATCGAGTAGTCGAGGTCCGGGTTGTTGTCGGCGATCTGGCCGACCGTCGGCGGCAGGCCGACCTGCATGCCGATCTTGCCCTGGATGAAGATGTCCATCAGCGGGGAGCGCTGCGTTGAGCCGGGGTCGGCCTGGGTCGCCCCGGCGTCGATCATCTTCTTGATCTGCTCGGCGCCGACGAGGTTCTCCGGGGTGTCGATGGTGATCTCCGACGCGTCGCCGAAGGATCCACCGCCGCCCCAGAGCCAGACGGCGGCCTCGGCCTGCGCCTCCTCCGAGCCGAGCGGCATGCCGTAGCCCGCGACACCGCCGCCGAGCCCGGACACCTTGGTCGCCGCGTCGAGCAGGGAGTCCCAGTCGGTCGGCGCCTCGACGCCCGCCTGGGACAGGAGGTCGTTGTTGACGAACAGGGCACGCGCGGAGGCGATCATCGGCAGGGCGTAGGCGGTGCCGTCGACCTCGGCGTTGGCGAGGAAGGAGTCCTGGAAGTCGGAGTAGACGTCGTCCGACACGACCTCCTCGACCGGGTAGAGCAGCTCGTCCTCGACGAAGCCCGCGAAGGGGCCGCCGTTGTAGATGTCGGGCGCCTCGCCGGCCTGGACCTTCGTGGAGATGACCTTCTCGAGGTTGTCCCACGACTGCACCTCGAGGTTGACGGTGATGTCGGGGTTGTCCTTCGTGAAACCGTCGATGACGTCTTCCCAGAGACCCTTCGTGGCGTCGGAGTAGCTGGGGACGAGCAGGTCGAGCGTGCTGGCGTCGTCGCCGCCGCCGCTATCTCCTCCCGATCCACCGAAACCGCAGGATGCGAGCGACAGCGTGGCGACGGCCGCGACCGCTGCGGCCCCGTATCGCCGTGACTTGTTCATGGGCATTGCATTCCTCACTGTGGGTGCTGCTCCAGCGGGCGGGATCCGCTCTCCGGAGAGGGGGGTGGTGCACAGTCGCAGAACACTCCACGCGACGGTGCGTGTTGATCACGCCGCCGAGGTGGTCGCGATCGTCCGAGCGGGGGCTCGGGGGAACTCGTCCCGATTATTTGTCAGGCAAACAAACAAATCAAGATGTTGCTCTCTTGGGACGAAATACTATGATCGGATCACGCTCGAAACAATCACAAGTACGCAACAACTCGTCCGAAAGGCCTCCTCATGACCGATTCGCTGCCCGGCGCGCACATGCGCGAAGAGCTCCGCTCCCAGCCGCAGATGTGGGCCACCGCCGCCGAGCTCACCGCCGAGCAGGCCCTCCTGCCGACCCGCGGGGCACGGGTCGCGGTCGTCGGCTGCGGCACCTCGTGGTTCATGGCCCAGTCGTACGCCGCGCTGCGCGAATCGTCCGGCCATGGCGAGACCGATGCCTTCGCGGCGTCCGAGGCCTTCATCGACCGCGGCTACGACGCGGTCGTCGCCCTCACCCGCTCCGGCACCACGACCGAGGTGCTGGAACTCGTCGACCGCATCAAGGCGCGCACCCGCACGATCGGCGTGATCGGCGACCCCGACTCCCCGCTCGTCTCGCTCGTCGACGACGCGGTGCTGCTGCCGTTCGCCGACGAGCAGTCGGTCGTGCAGACGCGCTTCGCCACGACCGCGCTTGCCCTCTTCCGCGCGTCGCTGGGCGAAGACCTCTCCGGAGCCATCGCCGACGCCACCGCCGTGCTCGCCGAGGAGGGCGACGACACCGAGCTGCGCGACGCCGAGCAGTACACGTTCCTCGGGCGGGGCTGGACGATCGGCCTGGCCCACGAGGCCGCCCTGAAGCTGCGCGAGTCCTCGCAGTCGTGGACCGAGGCGTACCCGTCGATGGACTACCGTCACGGTCCGATCGCCATCGCCGCGCCGGGCCGGGTGACGTGGCAGTTCGGAGAGGCACCGGAAGGCCTGGCCGCGGAGGTGCGCGCCACGGGCGCCCGTTTCGAGCACCGGGCTATCGACCCGCTCGCCGACCTCGTGCGCCTGCACCGGACGGCCCTCGACCGTGCCGTGGCCCGCGGGCTCGACCCCGACCAGCCGCGCAACCTCACGCGATCCGTCATCCTGGATGCATGACGCCAGCGATCCCCGGAGCCGAGCGATGACCCCGAACGACGCCGCGGACGCGATCCCCGACGTCGCGAGGGACGAGGCCGGCGAGAAGCTCGCCGCGGTGCGCACGCTCGGCGCCGGGTCGCCCGTCCTGGCCTTCGACGTCGGCGGGACGGACATCAAGTCGGCGCTGTTCGATGCGGACGGGCGGGCGCTCGGCCTCCGTCGCACGCCCACCCCCACGGCCGCTGGCGACCGCACCCCCA
>NZ_RBLT01000070.1:0-233 GCF_003989315.1 Microbacterium sp. HSID17254 | reverse complement strand
AAAAAAAAAAAATAACGAAAACTAATAAAATGCTGATATATTACAACACCACAATACATAGATCAATTTGACTATAGCATCCACACCAACATCGCTATATATATAGCACTTGACTTGCACAACCATCGTTTGACCCACACGATATCCATTGATCCTTGTCACTACCCATCTTACAAGATCGTCCACCCAACACATTGCTCACCGTTGACTGTCCTACTATCTCCATCACCATC
>NZ_RBLT01000069.1:0-8276 GCF_003989315.1 Microbacterium sp. HSID17254 | reverse complement strand
GGACGACCGCGGTGCTCACCGCCCGGGCGCGCGGGCCGCTGCCCGGCGGCGGACTCCCGCTCGCGCTGACGGTGTTCGCGACCGGCTTCGGTCTCGTCGCCCTCGCGCTCGTGGCGCTGACGCTGCTCACGCGCTGACACGCCGGAGCGCGGGGCGAACGCGACAGATGCCGTGACCGCCCCGCGTCCCCTCGCCGCCCTCCCTCAGTCCGCGAGGAGGAACCGCGCGCCGCGTTCGCCGATCATGGCCGCGGGTGCGTTGGTGTTGCCGGTGGGCACGGTCGGCATGATCGAGGCGTCGATCACCCGGAGCCCCTCGATCCCGCGCACCCGGAGCTGCGGATCGACCACGGACTCCGGGTCGGAGCCCATGCGACAGGTGCCGACCTGGTGGTGGTAGGTGATGGCGGTGCGGCGCACCCACTCCTCCACGTCGTCGTCCGCCACGTCCGGCCCGGGGTAGACCTCGACCGCACCCCACTTCTCGGCGAGCGCCGGCTGCGTGCCGATGCGGCGGCACTGGCGCACCGAGGCGGCCAGGGCATCGACGTCCCGGTGATCCTCCAGCGCTGCCAGGTCGATGTGCGGCAGATCGTCGAGGCCGGGACCGGTGAGGCGCAGCTCGCCGCGGCTGTACGGCGTCACCAGGCCCGCCATGAGCGTGAACCCGTCGGTGCCCTTCGGCTCGAGCTCTCCCCACATCGGGACGGAGAAGTGGATGGGCTGCGTGTCCGGCTGCGCGAGGCCGTCGCGGCTGCGCCAGAACAGGTGGCTCTGCGTGACGGAGACCCCCGGCTGCGGCGGGCCGACGGGCTTCTTCTCGGTCGCGAAGATCACCGGCGACAGGAGGTGGTCGTGCAGGTTCTTGCCCACGGCGGGGGCGTCGTGCACGACGGGGATGCCGAGGGCACTCAGCTCCGCGGCGGGACCGATGCCCGAGCGCAGCAGGATGACAGGAGTGCCGAGTGCTCCCGCCGAGAGGATGACCTCGTCCGCGAGCACCTCCTCGGCGTCGTCGCCCTCCCCCAGCCGGATGCCGACCGCACGACCCTCGCGCACGATCACGGAGTGCACGGCGCGACCGGTGAGGATCGTCATCCGGTCGGCGACGGGCTGCGCATAGGCGGTCCAGGTGTTGACGCGGCGGCCGTCCGTGATCGTGACCTGCTCCTGCGAGACCCCGTCGAGCGTGCCCCCGTTGTAGTTCGGGTTGCGCGGCAGCCCCTCCTCGACGGCGGCGTCGATGATCGAGGCCTGGATGGGCGCGAGCGCGTAGTCGTCGGTCACCGGCAGCAGGTCGTTCTCGATCGCGTCGTAGATCGGCTCGACCTCGGCCCAGCCCCATCCGGTCGCGCCGGCCGCCTCCCACGCGTCGTAGTCGGAGGCCGCGCCGCGCACCCAGATCATGGCGTTCAGCGCGTGCGACCCACCGGTGACCTTGCCGCGAGGAAGATGCAGCCGACGACCGGCCGCGTGCGGCTGCGGCACGGTGAAGAAGTCCCAGTCCTCGGCGGAGTGCCAGAGTTCACCCGCCCGCGAGGGGTCGTGAATGGCCGGGTTCGTGTCGTAGCCGCCCGCTTCGACGAGCGTCACCGCGACACCGGCATCGGTGAGACGCCGCGCGACGATGGCGCCCGACGTGCCGGCCCCGACGACGATCGCGGAGCGCACCGCGCCGCTGTTCGCCGCGGTCACGTTCACGCCTTCCGGCCGGGTCCGGAGACGACCTGGGTGACGGCGACGGACTTGAGCCCCTCGACGCCGAACTCCAGCCCGTAGCCCGAGCTCTTCACGCCGCCGAACGGCACCATCGGGTGCAGCCCGCCGTGCGAGTTGATCCACACCGTGCCGGACTGCATGCGCGCGGCGACGGCGCGGGCCTCCTCCGGGTCGCTCGCCCACACCGAGGCGCCGAGGCCCACGTCGAGCGCGTTCGCGAGCGCGAAGGCCTCGTCGACGTCGCTGTAGCGGATGACGGGAAGCGCGGGACCGAACTGCTCCTCCTGCACGAGCGCTGCGTCGTTGTCGATGTCGGCGACGATGGTGGGCCGGTAGAACAGCTCGCCGAGCTCGGCGGCCGGCTCGCCACCGGTGACGATCCGGGCGCCGCGACTGCGCGCATCGTCGACGAGGCGACTGACGATGTCGAACTGCGGGCGGTTCTGCAGCGGTCCGAGCACGTTGCCCTCGTCGAGCCCGTTGCCCATCGGCACCTGCGCGGCGATCGCGGCGAGCGCGTCCACGACCTCGTCGTACACGGAGTCGTGCACGTAGAGGCGCTTCATGGCGGCGCAGGTCTGTCCGGTGTTGATGAACGCACCCCAGAAGAGGTCTTCCGCGATCGCGGAGGGATCGGTGCCGGGGAGCACGATGCCCGCGTCGTTGCCGCCCAGCTCCAGCGTGAGGCGGGCGAGGTTGCCCGCGGAGCTCTCGATGATGCGGCGCCCTGTCGCGGTGGAGCCCGTGAACATGATCTTGGCGATGTCGGGGTGCGAGGCGAGGCGGCCGCCCACCTCGCGGTCGCCGGAGACGCCGATGAGGACGTCGGCGGGCAGCACGTCGTTCATCACCGCGAGCATCGCCAGCACGCTCAGCGGCGTGTACTCGCTGGGCTTCGCGACGACCGTGTTGCCCATGCGCAGCGACGGACCGATCTGCCAGATCGTGATCATGAGCGGCCAGTTCCACGGCCCGATGGCGCCGACCACACCGGCCGCCTTGTAGACGAGCTCGGCGTGCAGCGTCTCGTCGTCGACGAGCACCTGCGGCTCCAGGACGGTGGTGGCGTTGGTGCGCAGCCAGGCCGAGCAGGCGCCGAGCTCGAACCGCGCGTTGGGGCCGTTCAGCGGCTTGCCCTGCTCCCGCGACAGGAGGTAGGCGAGCCCCTCGGCGTTCGCGTCGATGGCGTCGGCCGCGGCCAGGAGGAGTGCGCTCCGCTTCTCGTGTCCGAGCGCCTCCCACGCGGGCTGCGCGGCCTTCGCGCGGGCGATGGCGTCGTCGAGGTCGGAGACCGTGGCCACGGGCGCGCGTCCGATGACCTCCCGCGTCGCGGCGTCGGGGATCTCGCGCCCCTCGCCCTGCGGGGCCTGGATGCGGTCGAGCAGCGCAGCGGCGGCGGTCGCCGCGGCATCGGCGGATCCGGAGTCGACGGCTACGGGAACGGCGGAATCGGACATCGGTGTCTCTCCTTCGAGCGGGTCACGGCGCGGACGCCGGTCTTCTTCTCATTCTCGGTCGGCCCTTCCCGCCGCACTTGTCGCGGAGCGCGCCGGAGATGTCCCCGCGCGAAGGATGCGCTCCCGGGCCGGTCCCGCGTGAGCGAATCGGGACCCCGTCCGGTCCGGGGAGCCGGTAAGCGTCAGGCGCGGCGTGCGCCATCGTCGCCTCGGATCCCACCACGCCGGCCCTCGCACCTGCGGCACTCCCTCTCGCATGCGGATCTGCCACCCCGAGGTGTCCAGTGTGCGGTGGTGGTGCCAGCACAGCGCGACCCCGTTGTCGGTGTGCGTCGGACCCCCGTGCGCGTGCTCCGTGACGTGGTGGATCTCGCACCAGGCGGCGGGGACGTGACACCCGGGGATCAGGCACTCACCGTCCCGCACGCCGATCGCCCGGCGCTGCGCGGGGGGTGAAGATCCGGTCGCTCGACCCGAGCCCGACGATCCTTCCTCCGGCGCCGAGCACGATCCGCTGGACTGTCCCTCCGCACGCCGTGTGCGCAGCGACCCGCGTCGACACCGGCGTCTCGGCGCCCTCGATCCGCGCCCAGCCGCGCCCCGTGGCATAGTCCTCGGCGCCGACCGTCACCACGAGTGTCGGGGCGGCACCGCCCAGCCGTGGCATGTCGTCGTGCCGGGCCGCGATCCCCAGAGCCGCCGCGAGCGCGTCGTGCTGCTTCTGTGCCCGCGTGCGCCCGTCGACCATCCCGCCGGGGTCGCCGGCCGGGAGCACATCGTCGTCCGGGGACACCGCCGTGTTCCGCTGCTCGGCATCGGAATCCTCGAGTACCGCGGACGGCACGAAGTGGACGCCGGGAAGCGGCGGACCATCGACCTTCGGGTTCAGATATGCGTCCCAGATCCGCTGCAGCTGCCCCGCGACCTCGGGCAGCAGTGCGCCCCGGACCGGGATCACGCCGTCCTTGGCGCGCCCCAGCACCACACCCCGCGCTCGCAGCGCGATGTCTTCCGCAGGCTCCGCGCCGTCGGGGTCGAGGTACTGCACGATCAGCTGCGCCCGCACCCGCAGATCCTCGGGCGTCGGTGCCGGACCGGGCTCGTTCTGGGCGTCATCACTGTTCTCGGCGCCATCACTGTTCTCGGCACCGTCGCAACTCTCCTCGCCACGAGCGACCTCCGCGAGATACGCGTCGGCCTCCCAGCGGTCGGCGAGGCGCACGCGAGGGCCGGCCTGCTCGATCGGCCCGGTCGCGGCCAGCAACCCGGTCAAGCCGAGCGCCCCGTCGAGGAGGGCCTCGCGCAGCGCCGGCCACCGCGCCGGCAGCCGCTCCCCGGAGGACAGGTCGACCTCGCGTCGCACCAACCGCGCGGCCTTCACCACCCGCGCGGCGGACGCGCCGTCGGTGCGGAGCACCCGCTGCAGCAGCTCGTTCATCGAGCGACAGCCGAACCGGCCGCAGAAGGCCGGCTCCCCCGATCCCGCCGGACGCGGATCGACGCTCGCGACCGCCTCCACGATCACGGCCTCCACGCGTCGCTGGATCTCGCCCGCGACCCGCAGCAGGTGCATCATCGCCCCGGCATCGAGAGCGCCCACGGTGCCGGACTGCAGCACGGCGTCGAGAGCGACGACCGTGTCGTCGAGAACCGCTACCGGGGTGCCTTCCATACGACGATTCAACAGAGGGCCGCCGACATTGCGAGGCCCGATTACCCCTGTTCAGAGAGATATTCCAGTATGCGCGACGGACTCCTCCTGCACACGAACAGACCCGTGATCAACCCTCCACATCACAACACCATCCGCACAACATGCCGCCGCCGAATTCGCCGCTTCCCGGCACGACCCCCGTACCCCACCCACGACCCGCGGCACCGACGCCCGTCGCACCCCAACGACCCCCGTCGCAGGACACAAGTGTCACGCCCGGTCGAAGTCCTCGAAGATCAGGATCGTCCGGGTCGAGCGGATCGACGGGATCGCCTGGATGTCCTCCAGCACGATGCGGCGCAGGTCGCGGGCGTCGTTGGCGCGCACGAGCAGCAGCACGTCGAAGTCGCCGCCGACGAGCGCCATGTGCTCGATCTCCGGGATCACCCGGAGCCGCGCGCTCACCTCCTGCCACGTGGCCTGCTCGATCGCGAGGGTCACGTACGCGCTCGCGTGATGCCCCAGCAGCACGGGGTCGGTGCGCACGGTGTACCCGGTGATCACCCCGGCGTCGGTGAGCCGCTTGATGCGGGCATGCGCCCCCGCGCGGGAGATGTGCACCGCCTCGGCGATCGCGGTCATGGACGCCCGCGCATCCCGCCGCAGCTCCGCGAGGATCGCGCGATCCGTCTCGTCCAGCGCCGCCATGGCACCCCTCTCCCGTCCGGGAAATCCTGACATTTCGTAAGCCATTGTGGCATGTCGCGAGCAATCGTCCACGATCCTGCGACGGATCTTGGATGACTGTCACACGCGCGGCATGCTGTCCTCATCGAGTTCGGCAAGGAAGGCGGACGGATGCACCCCCACGACATGCTCCCGCGGGACACCGCGGTACGACTGGTCGCCGAGGACGGGACCACCCTCCCCGACGAGACCTACGCGCTCCCCGCCGCCGACGTCCTGCTGGCGGCCTACCGCGGCCTCGTCGAAGGCCGCCGCATCAACGATCAGGCCGGCGCGCTCGTGCGCCAGGGCCGCCTCGCGGTCTACCCGTCGTCGCACGGCCAGGAGGCCTGCCAGGTGGCCGCGGCGATGGTGCTCCGCGACACCGACTGGCTCTTCCCCACGTACCGCGACTCGGTCGCCGTGATCGCCCGCGGCGTCGCTCCCGCGGAGGCGATGGTGCTCCTCAAGGGCGCCTGGCACTCGGGCTACGACGTGCGTGCGCACCGCGTCGCCCCGCAGGCCACCCCACTCGCGACCCAGCTGCTGCACGCGGTCGGCTTCGCGCAGGCGGCGAAGCACCGCGGCGAGGACACCGTGGTGCTCGCGCTCTGCGGCGACGGCGCGACGAGCGAGGGCGACTTCCACGAGGCGATGAACTTCGCGGCGGTGTTCCACGTGCCCGTCGTGTTCTTCGTGCAGAACAACGAGTTCGCAATCTCGGTCCCCCTCTCCCGGCAGACCGCCGCCCCCTCCCTCGCCCATAAGGCGGTCGGCTACGGCATGCCGGGACAGCGCGTCGACGGCAACGACGTGGCCGCGGTCCTCGCGGTGCTCACGGAGGCCGTCGACCGCGCCCGCGCCGGCGGCGGCCCCTCTCTCGTCGAGGCCCACACGTACCGCATGCAGGCGCACACCAACGCCGACGACGACACCCGCTATCGCGAACGCGAGGAGGTGCAGGCCTGGCTCGCCCGCGATCCGCTGCTCCGCCTGCGCGCGCACCTCACCGCGACGGGGACGCTGGACGACGAGGCAGAAGAGCGCTTCGCCGCGGGTGCGGAGGAGATCGCCGCCGCCATGCGCACCGCCCTGAACACCGATGCGGAGCTCGACCCGGAAGACCTCTTCCGCTTCGTGACCGCGACCCGCTCGCCGCAGCGTGAGGAGCAGTGGCAGCTCCTCCGGGAGGAGATCGAGCGCTCCCACCCCGCCGAGACGATGACGACCGGAGGCCCCCGATGACCATCGCCGAGCACGAGACGCCGGTCGCGACGGACGCCGGCACCACCACGACCATGACCATGGCCGCCGCCCTCAACCGCGCTCTCGCCGACGCCCTCGCCGCCGACCCCGACGTGGTCGTGTTCGGAGAGGATGTGGGAGCCCTCGGCGGCGTCTTCCGCATCACGGACGGACTCACCGCCCGCTTCGGCGAGGACCGCTGCTTCGACACCCCGCTCGCGGAGTCCGGCATCATCGGCACCGCCGTCGGCATGGCGATGAACGGGATGCGCCCCGTGGTCGAGATGCAGTTCGACGCCTTCGCCCTGCCCGCGTTCGAGCAGATCGTCAGCCATGTCGCGAAGCTCGGCAACCGCACCCGCGGCGGGATGCGCATGCCGCTCGTGATCCGCATCCCGTTCGGCGGCGGCATCGGGGGCGTCGAGCACCACTGCGACTCGTCCGAGGCGTACTACGCGCACACGCCCGGCCTCACCGTCGTGAGCCCGTCCACCCCGCAGGACGCCTACTCGCTGCTCCGGGCGGCCATCGCCGCGCCGGACCCGGTGGTCTTCCTCGAGCCCAAGAAGCTCTACTGGTCGAAGGGCGAGGTCGACACCGCCGTGACGGCGGAGATCGGCGCGGCGCGCATCGCCAGGGAGGGCACCGACGTGACCCTCCTCGCGTACGGAGCCTCCGTGCCGCTCGCGCTGGAGGCGGCTGAGGTCGCCGCGGGCGAAGGGCGCAGCGTGCAGGTGGTCGACGTGCGCTCCCTCTCCCCCTTCGACGACGAGACGGTCACCGCGGCGGTGCGGTCCACGGGACGCGCGGTCGTGATCGCCGAGGCCCCGGGATTCGTCAGCGTCGCCTCCGAGATCCAGGCCCGGGTGTTCGAGCGCTGCTTCGAATACCTGGAGGCCCCGGTGCGGCGGGTGACCGGTTTCGACACCCCCTACGCGCCGCCGAAGTTCGAGCACTGGTACCTGCCGGACGTCGATCGGGTGCTCGACGCGATCGACACGCTGCACTGGGAGGACGAAGCATGAGCACCCCGGTGAAGACCGCGACCCGCGTGTTCCGCCTCCCCGACCTCGGCGAGGGACTCACCGAGGCCGGCCTCGTGCAGTGGCTGGTGTCCGTCGGCGACACGATCGCGACCGACCAGGCCATCGCCGAGGTCGAGACCGCGAAGAGCGTCGTCGAACTGCCCTCGCCGTTCGCGGGCGTCGTGACGGCGCTGCACGGCACGCCCGGCGACACCATCGACGTCGGGGCTCCGGTGCTGGAGGTCGCCGACCCCGGCAGTGAGGAGACCGCGTCTGCGCCGCAGGCTCCCGCCGCGCAGACCGAGCACGAGGCGTACCGGCAGGAGGAGCGTGCGGGGTCGGGCAACGTCCTCATCGGGTACGGCACCTCCGCGTCCGCCTCGACGGGTCGGCGACGGCGCCCCGCGGCGCCACGCCCCGCACCGGCACCCGCCTCGACAGCACCGGCCTC